>JASFIY010000058.1:0-8117 GCA_050122415.1 Desulfobacteraceae bacterium | reverse complement strand
GCCAGGGCGTTCCGGTGGCCCTGGTGAACGCCCGCCTGTCGGAGAAATCATTTCAGGGCTACCGTCGCTTTCCCGCCTTCACCCGCCGCGTCGTGCGCTGTCTGGCCCTGGTTTGCGCCCAGAGCCCGCGGGACGCGGCCCGCTTCCACGCCCTGGGGGTGCCCTGGGGGCGGCTGACGGTCACGGGCAGCCTCAAATTCGACCAGCCGGCAGCCGTCCGGGGCACCGAGGAGTCCGCGGTCTGGCGGCGGCGGCTGTTCTTGCCGCCGCCGGCTCCGGTCATCGTTGCCGGCAGCACCCATCCGGGCGAGGAGGAGCTGCTGCTGAAGGCCTTTGCCCGGCTGAGGGCGGATCTGCCGGAGGTCCGGCTGATCGTCGCCCCGCGCAACCCCCAGCGGGCGATAGCGGTGGTCCGGCTGTTTCAAGCCGCAGGCTTCACGGCCCGGACGCTGGAAAATCTTTCCGGGTCAGACGGCCAGCGCCCCTGGACGGTGGCGGTGGTCGATGGTGTCGGTATCCTCCGAAGCCTTTACGCGCTGGCGGATGTCTGCGTCATCGGCGGCAGCTTCGTGCCCCTTGGCGGCCATAACCCGCTGGAGCCCGCGGCTTGGGCCAAACCGGTGATCTTCGGCGGCGACATGCGCAATTTCCGGGAGATCTCCCAGCTTCTTCTGGACGCCGGCGGGGCCGTCCGGGTGGCGGACGCGCCGGGGCTGTACCATCAGACGGCCGATCTGCTGCAAAACCCGTCGCGGGGCCGTCGGATGGGGCGGCAGGCGGCTGCCGTCTTGAATGCCAACAAGGGCGCCGTCACGCGGACGGTGGCGGCGGTCAAACGGCTCTGCCCCCCGGCCGGCGGTGGCGCAGGGCGGGGGGCCAGCCGGTGAGCGGTCTGCGCAGCCGGATCGAGGCCCTCATGGGCGGCGGGCGGCCGCACCCGTTGGACCCGCTCGCAGCCGGGCTGAATCTGGCGGCGGGGGTCTACGGCGGGGTGGGGCGCCTGCGGGCAGCCCTTTACCGGCGGGGGGTGCTGCGGGCGCGCAGACTGCCCTGCCCGGTGATCGCGGTCGGCAACCTGACCGTGGGCGGGACCGGCAAGACCCCCATGGCCATCCATGTCGCCGGGCTGCTGCAGCAGCAGGGCTGCCGGGTGGCGGTGGTCAGCCGGGGCTACTGGGGGCTTGCGGAAAAAGCCGGCGGGGTGGTCAGCGACGGGGCAACCCTGCGGATGACCGCCGCCGAGGCCGGCGACGAGCCCTATCTGATGGCGCTCCTGCTGCCCGGGGTGCCGGTCGTCGTGGGACGCAACCGTTTCCGGGCGGGGTCTCGCGCCCTGGCCGCCTTCGGGGTGGACATCCTGGTGCTCGACGACGGCTACCAGCACCTGCAGCTGGCCCGGGACCTCAACCTGCTGCTGCTGGATCAGAGCGCCCCCTTCGGCAACGGGCGGGTGCTGCCCCGGGGTGTGCTGCGGGAGCCGGCATCGGCCCTGAGCCGGGCCGATGCCGTGGTCTTCACGCGCGCCGCCGAGGCCTTCGGTCCTGGACCTTCAGGCGCCCGGCTGCCGGGGCTGGGGAAAGGCGTGCCGCTGTTTCGCTGCCGTCACCGGCCGTACCTCCAGGGGGTCGTGCCGGCGGGAAAACGTTGGATGGATGCCGCCGCACCCCGGGCCGCTGCGGCCGGCCTGGCCGGGCCGCCGACGGTGGCCTTTTCCGGGATCGCCCGCAACGACGATTTCATTCAAACGCTCTCCGGGCTCGGAGTGGCGGTGACCGCAGCCCTGGCCTTCCCCGATCACCACCGCTACAGCGAAGCGGATCTGGAGCGGATCCGGCGGGCGGCCCGTCAAACCGGGGCCCGCCAGCTGGTCACGACCCACAAGGACTTCGTTCGTCTCCCGCCCCGCAGCCTCTGGCCGCTGCCCCTGGCGGTGGTCGACGTCAGGATCGACTTCGGGGATCAGGCCCAGGCGTTTTCCGATTTCATCCGGCGCCGGACAGCCGCTTTCTTCAGCCGGGGTCCCCGGCCGGGTCGGGTTGCGGGCCGGCCTCCGCCAGCAGGCGGGTCACCGCCGCGAGGTCCTCGGGGCGGTCCACCCCGATGCTCTGGTGGCGGGTGAGGACCACCTGGATGGGGATCCCGTTTTCCAGCAGCCGCAGCTGTTCGAGTTTTTCGGTGGTTTCAAGCGGGCTGGGCCCCAGGGCCACGAACTGCCTGAGGGCCTCCAGGCGGAAGGCGTAGAGGCCGATGTGGCCGTAGCGGGGTTGGCGGTTCTGGCCGTCGCGGCCGAAGGGGATCGGCGCCCGGGAAAAGTAGAGGGCTTGGCGCCGGACGCCGAAGACCACCTTGACCCGGTCGGGATTGGCCGCGTCCTCGCTGCCCAGTTCCCGGGCAAGGGTGCTCACCCGGGTGCCGGGGTCTTCAAACGGGGTCAGCAGCGCCGTCAGGACCGAGGGCTCCAGGGCCGGCTCGTCCCCCTGGATGTTGACCACCACGGCGTTTTCGGGGACCCCCAGCTGTTCGGCGGCCTCCAGTACCCGGTCGCTGCCGCTGGGGTGGTCGCAGCGGGTCATCACCGCCGGCACCTGCCATTTTTGCGCCGCCGCCGCGATGCGCCGGTCGTCGGTGGCCAGCACCACCCGGGAGAGGGCGGGGCACTGCCGGGCACGCTGGTAGACGTGCCAGAACATCGGCTTGCCCAGGATCGGGACCAGGGGTTTGCCCGGAAAGCGGGAGGAGGCGTAGCGCGCCGGGATGATGCCGAAACAGGCCGGAAGGGACGTCATGCGTGAGGGCTCCTTTTTTTGAAGGGGTGGACGGGCGTGGCGCGGCGGCCGGGGAGGTTTGGCGCCAAAAGCAGGTCGCAGACCACCCCGGCGGCCCGGGCGGTGGCGCCCTGGCGGGCCCGGATATAGGCCGCGGCGCGCTCCCGGATCTGACGGCGCGGCATTGGGTGGTGCAGGTGGGTGACCAAGGCGTCCGCCGCCGCCCGCCAGTCGGCGACTTCGTGCACCAGACCGGCGTTCAGAAGATCCCGGCCGACCCAGGCGAAGTTGGCCCAGTGGGGCCCGATCACCGGTCGAACGCCGCCGTTCAGGGCCTCCAGAAAATTCTGGCCGCCCAGGGGGGCCAGGCTGCCGCCCACGAAAGCGGCCCGGCAGCCCCCGTAGGCGGCTGCCAACTCCCCGAAGCCGTCCCACAGGATGACGCTGCCGGGGGAAACCGGCGCCCGGATGGTTGAGCGTTGCACCCAGGGGATGCTTGCGCCCCGAAGCCTCTTTTGCCAGGCGGCCAGGCGGTGGGCGTGGCGCGGGAAAAGTCCGATCACGGCCTCCGGCGCCGTCTGCCGCAGGCGCCTGATGATCCGCAGGACCTGTGCCTCCTCGGCCCGGCGGATGGAGCCCAGCACCACCAGCGGGCCTTGGGCGTTTATGGCGGCCGGCCCCCCGGACGCCGATCTCGGGGGGGCGGCGCCCACCCGCATCCGGTCGAACTTGAGGTTGGGCAGCACCTCGATCCCGGCCGGGCCGAAAAGAGCCGCGAAACGTGCGCCGTCCGCCGGTGAGACGGCCAGGACGCGCTCCGGCCGCAGCGCGCGCCAAATCGACGGCCAGATCCGGTAGCGTCTGAGGCTGCGGGGGGTCATGCGGCCGTTGACGATCAGGCAGCGGCCGCCGCGGGCTTTGAGCTGCGCCAGAAGCCCCGGCCAGATCTCGGATTCCAGCAGGACCACGACCCGCGGCCGCACGCTGTCCACCGCCCGACGCATGATGGCGGGCCGGTCAAAGGGGAAATAGGCGAGACCGCTCAGGCGCACCCCGGGGGGGGCGGGGTGGCGGCCGGCCGCCTGGCGAAGGACATCCAAGCCCTGCCGGGTGTTGGTGGTGACCAGGGCGCGGACCGGGGCGGGGGGGCGCAGCCGGCCGATGATCTGCCACGCCAGTTGGGCTTCCCCCACCGAGGCCGCCTGGATCCAGAGGTCCGCGCGCGGAAGCGGCTGCCGCAGGCAGCGCTGGGAAAAACCCGCGGCCAGGCGCTGGTTGCGGCGCAGCAGCGGCAGGGCCGCCCGCCAGAGGCAGTCGTAGGCGAAAAAGACGATTCGGTGGAGGCTTTCCGTCATGGTGAACCGGATCAAAAGTTCTCGGGCCCGGTGCCGGCTCTCTGCCATGGGGCCCTTTCAGCCGGGGGATCGGCATTTGACACCCTAAATAGCGCCCCGGGAGGCGCCTGTCACCTGAAACTTTCGGGTGGCGGAAAATTGACAACCGCGTGCCATTGGGTCTAAAAATGGCGATTCGGCCGCGTCCGTCGATGAACCGTCATGGACCGGGGGCTCGGCTTGGGAGAACCCCCGCCAGGGGTCCATGACACCCCGGGGGAAATTCCGGTTTTGGGGAAGCCCGGGTCGGTTGCCCGGCGGGTGATGGCATGACCAAGCTGCAAGCAGTCGGGGATCGCCTGGTCCATGGTTTTTTTCGGATCATCGGGGTGATTCCCAGGCAACCGGCGGCAGCCCTGGGCGACGCCCTTGGCGGGTTGTGGTACCGGCTGGACCGGCGCCACCGCAAAATCGCCAGGGCCAACCTGACCATCGCCTTCGGGGGCCAAAAAACACCCCGGGAAATCGACCTCCTGGCCCGGCGCAGCTTTCAGAACCTGGGCAGGCTGCTCTTCGAGGTGGGGTGGCTGCAGGGCCTCGCACCCGGCGAGGTTGCGCGCCATTTTTCTCTGGAGGGCTTCACCCCCGGCCGGCTCGCCCAGTTGCGCCGGGGGGTTTTGGTGTTGACCGCCCATTTCGGCAACTGGGAGATTTTGCCGGCCGCGGCGACCATGCTCGGCGTTCGCCTCAGCATCGTCTATCGGCCGCTGGATTTCGCGCCCCTGGACCGGTTTTTCGGCCGCTCCCGAAGCCGCTTCGGAGCCGACCTGATCCCCAAGAAAAACGCGCTCTTTCGGATCGTCAGGGCCCTCCGCGGAAACCGCGCCGTCGGCATCCTGATGGATCAGAATGTCAAACGCGACCAGGGCGTGTTCGTCGATTTCTTCGGCAGACCGGTTTCCACCAACAAGGGATTAGCTCAGCTGGCGCTGAAGACCCGAGCGCCGGTCTATCCGATGTTTCTCGTCCGTCGGGGCCGGGGCTTCACGGTGGTGATAGAAGATCAAGTCCCCCTGGCCGTCACCGGCGACCCGCAGCGGGACGTCGCCCTGAACTCCCGCCGCTACAACCAGGCGCTGGAGAAGATGATTCGCCGCTATCCTGACCAGTGGTTCTGGGTTCACCGGCGATGGAAAAAACACCCCAAGGCCGGGCAACCGGTCTGGGACGATATTTAACATCCCCATCCGGCCTGCGGCGCCTTGTGCGTTTCTAAACTATAAAGTTGGAAAACGCTTTCGATGTAAAGGAATTTTATCGAGTTGATACTTCGAAATTTAGAACCCTGCGTGGTTGTCCAAGTTGCTGCAGCTGCGGCGTCGGATGCCGACCCGGATAGCCGACATGAACGACAACACCCTGAATGCCGCCACTTCGCCTGCGTACCCGGCCTCTAAAAGTGAATACCATAAAATCTGAGAAGATTAATCGCCTGCTGATATTCTCCACCAACTGGATTGGCGATGCAGTGATGACCACCCCGGCCCTGGCAGCGGTTCGCAGCACCTTTTTTCGCGCTGAAATCACCCTCGTCGGCAACCCAACGATGGCTGAACTTTTCAGGCATCATCCCCATTTAGACACGATTCTGGTTTACGACAAGAAGGCGCAGCATCGAGGGATTGCTGGATTTGCGCGTTTCTGCCGTCAATTACGGCGACAAAAATTTGATTTGGCGATTTTCTTTCAAAATGCCTTTAAGGCCGCTTTGACAGCCAAATTGGCTGGTGTTCCCCTTCGGGCCGGCTACCGCACCGATGGCCGCGGGCCTTTGCTCTCTCACGCGGTATCGGTCGGAGAGATGGAGCGTCGCCTGCATCACACGTGTTATTACCTGACGATGCTGAAAAAGCTGGGAATTGGCGGCGGAGACGGGCTGCTTGCCCTGGCGGTCACGGAAAAGGAACGGGCCGAAGCCCGCCGGCGCTTGGGTGCAGGGAACTTCATGGCGATAAACCCCGGGGCTTCCTATGGTGCCGCCAAGCGCTGGATCCCGAAGCGCTTTGCCCTTGTCGGCGACCGCCTGGCCGAAGAATATGGGGTGCGGGTCGTCCTTACGGGCGGCACGGGAGAAAAGAAAATCGGCCAGGACATCGCCGAAGCCATGAATTCGCGGCCGCTTAACCTGATCGGGCTGACCACGGTTCGCCAGATGATGGCGGTCATCTCTCAATGCCGATTGCTGGTGACCAACGATTCGGGGCCGATGCACGTTGCGGCCGCTTTGGGCGTTCCGATCGTGGCGGTCTTCGGTCCCACAGACCCCCAAACGACCTCGCCGCTGTCCGACCGATCCTGTATTGTCCGTAAAGAGGTTGCATGCGCCCCTTGCCTGCTGCGCCGCTGTCCGATCGACCACCGCTGCATGCAGCGCATCGCTGTGGCGGATGTGATGGACGGGGTCGCCATGTTGATGGAATCGTCGGCATGAAACTGCTGATCGTCAAAACCAGCGCCCTGGGGGACGTGGTGCACGCCCTGCCGGTGTTGGCATATCTGAAGAGCGCCGCGCCCGACGTCCGGATTGACTGGCTGGTGGAAGAAGCCTTTGCGCCTCTCGTCGCCGATCATCCTTTGGTGAACCGGGTGATCGTAGTGCGCACAAAGTCCTGGCGCCGGTCCGGTTTTTTTCCGGCGGCTGCCGGTGCCTGGCGGGTGATCCGCGACCTGCGCCGTCAAGGCTACGACCGGGTGCTGGATCTTCAAGGCAACAGCAAAAGCGGTCTTTTTACGCGCTTGGCCGGTTCCTGCCAGCGCTATGGATTCGACCGCAGGGGGGTGCGCGAGTGGCCCAATCTGCTGGCAACCACCCATCGGGTGGGTTTTGGTGACGGGGTCCAGCATGTCAGTCGAAGGGCCCTGGCGGTTGCCCGGGCGGCGGTGCCCGGCGGTAGCGAAGAAAGGTGGGCCGGCCCGTTGAGCGTTAGCCCCGCTGCTGCCGCAAGGGTCGCAGCCCAACTGCAGGGGATGGGGCTGGCGCTCCCCCGGGAGCACCCGCTGCTAGTCTTGCATTACGGCACCACTTGGCCCACCAAACGTTGGCGGCTTGCATCCTGGCAGGCGCTCGCCGTGCGGCTGATCCGTGCGCTGAACGCAACACTGCTGCTGACCTGGGGAGATGAAGGTGAAAAAAAGGCGGCGACGGCCATCGCCGCCGCCGATCGGCAGGCGCTGATCTGGCCCAGGGGGTCTCTGCCCGATCTGGTGGCCCTGCTGGCGAGGGTCGACCTGGTGGTCGGTTGCGATACCGGGCCGGTCCACATTGCCGCCGCCCTGGGAACGCCCACGGTATCGGTCTACCGGGCGACCGACGCCAGGCGAAATGCGCCGCGCGGCCCTCAACATCGATGCCTGCAAGTGCCGCTGGACTGCGCGGGCTGCCTGCGCAAACGCTGCAACCAGGATCGGCAGTGTTCCCAGTCGGTGACCGTGGATCGCGTTTTCAGTGCGGTCATGGCCCATTTCGATCGCTAAATTCAACAACCAGCGTCCGTTGCCTGCTTTTCCATAAAAGGGGGCATTCTCATGTGAACGCTGCCGGCGGGCGGCCGCCCATTCCAGGAAAGTTGCCATGCCCGATTACTCCCCATGCGACCCGGGGGCCTTGCCTGCCGCCATGATTGCCTTTGTGGCGCCGGTGGCGCCCATCCAGGCGAACGGCATTTGGATCAACCGCCCCTATCGGGATATCCTGGAGGCTGCTGGTTTGAACGACTTCGAGTCCTTCTGGCGCTTTACTGGGGGGGAGGTCATCAAGCAGATCAAAACCCGCTCCGTTACGCGCTTTTGGCTGGATTCAAACGGCGGCCGGCGTCAATTTTACCTCAAACGGCACCTCAGAGAATGGACCGGGTGGCCCCTGGCCGGGGGCCGTGGCTTTCCCGGCGGGGTGCGCTCCCAGGGGCTGATGGAGTTCGGCCACTGCGCGCTTTTTCGCCGCAGTGGCCTGGCCACCGCC
>JASFIY010000057.1:0-8135 GCA_050122415.1 Desulfobacteraceae bacterium | reverse complement strand
GCCGGGCGGACCACCGTAGGGGCTGGGGTCGCCCTTGGCCGCCAGCCGCAGCTTTTTCCCGGTGGTCATCCCCTTGGGGATCTTGACGGTGATTTTTTCGCTGCGCCCCTCGTGCTGAAACGAGATGGTCTTGCTGGCGCCGGTGGCCACCTCCTTGAGGGTCAGGGGCAGTTCGTAGACCAGATCACCGCCCTTGACGGGCGCCTGCTGCCGATGGCGGCCGCCGCCAAAAGGCTCGCCGGTGTTGAAAGAGAATCGGAACCCGCCCTGCCCGGGTCCTCCGAAGGCGGTGCCGCGGGCACCGCCGCCGCCAAAGCCGAATTCGCGGAAAATGTCTGAAAAATCGAAATTGCGGAAAATGTCTTCCTGCGAATAGCGCTGCTGAAAACCTGCCGAGCCGAAGGTGTCGTACTGCTGGCGTTTTTCCTTGTCACTGAGTACGGCATAGGCCTCGCTGACCTTTTTGAACTTCTCCTCGGCCTGCTTGTCCCCCTTGGTGTGGTCGGGGTGGTATTTCATCGCCAGTTTGCGATAAGCTTTCTTGATTTCTGCTTCGGTCGCGTTTTTACTGACTCCCAGTTCGGCATAGTAATCCGTTTCGGACATTGTCGCTACCCTATCTGATGAACAATGTTAATCGGAATGGTCTGTATAAAACTTGAAACAATATTTTACAGGTTATACTAAGGTTGGCGCCGAGGCCTGTCAAGCGCGCTTTATCTAAAAACTCTAAATATATCAGATATTTTTAGCCTGTCCTGGGCGCTGTTGAAGGAGAGATTTTGGCTCTTTGCGGCGAGTCAAATCCCCTGCCCCGAAACCCACCCCGGCCGCCTGCGGCGCCGCAGCCGGAAAGGGCCTCAGGAGACGGATTTCAGGCGGTCCAAACGCAGCCGATGGCGCTCGTCGAACAGCCGCCGCCCCCCCAGCCACACGGCGGTGATGGTGCCCAACCCGGTGCCGGCTGCGATCAGAAACATCACCAGGATCTGGTACTTGACGGCTTCCAGGGGCGGCGAGCCGCCGAGAATCTGACCGGTCATCATGCCCGGCAGGCTGACGATCCCGGCCGCCGACATGGCGTTGATGATCGGGATCAGACCGCTGCGGATGCTGTCCCGGCGGATGGCGGCGATGGCCGTTGGGGCCGCCTCACCCAGGATCAGCCGCCCCTCGATGGCGGCCCGCTGGGACCAGGCCGCCTGGGTGAGGCGGTCCAGAGCGACGGCCATGCCGGTCATGGTGTTGCCCAGCACCATGCCCAGCAGCGGCACGGCATAGCGCGGCGTATACCAGGGCTGGATGTCGATGATGGCGGTCAGGGTCAGCAGGGTGATCGAAAAAGAGGACACAAACATGGACACCGTCCCCACCCCGAAGCCCCACCAGCCGGCAAACCGCCGCTTCTGCCGGCCCATGACCTCGTGGCCCGCGGCCAGCAGCATGACCAGGGCCATCAAGCCGATCCAGAGCGGGTTGACGTGCGCAAAAACGGTTTTCAGCACCAGGCCCACCAGCAGCAGTTGGACCGTGGTGCGGACGGCGGCGATCACGATCTGACCGGCCAGATCGAGCCTCATCCGCAGGCTGAGCAGGGCCAGGAGCGCCACCAGCAGCGCGGCAAGGCCGAGATCCAGAGGGCTCAGGGGCACGACGTGCATCAGATGGCCTCCAGTCGGCCGTTTTGCAGCCGGCAGCAGCGGGTTGCGACCCGCCTGAGCTGATCCAGGTCGTGGGTCACCCAGACCACGGCCGCCCCTCGCTTCTCACGGTAGCAGCGCACCAGCTCCTCCAGGCGGCCGGTGTTTTCGGCGTCGAGATTGGCCGTCGGCTCGTCCAGCAGCAGAACCGCCGGCTGTCCCACCAGCAGCCGCAAAAATGCCAGGCGCTGGCGCTCGCCGCTGGAGAGCCGCGCGACCTCCCACTGCAGCACCTCGGGGGCAAGCCCCAGCCGATCGCGCCAGGGGGGCGCAACCCAGCCGAAGTGGTCACCCACCGTGTCCGCCCACCAGGCGCTTTCCGCCGGCAGCAGGCCCACCTGACGCCGCCATTGGGGCGCGGGCAACGCCCCGGCTGCGACCCCGTCCAGATACACCTCCCCCGTGTGCGGGTCCAGATCGGCCAGGGCCCTCAGCAGAAGGGTCTTGCCGCTGCCCGAGGGGCCGGTGATCCCCAGGCACTCCCCGTCGGCAAGGTCCAACTGGAAAGGCCCCAGGTCGAGAAAAGAGAGGTTTTCGACCCTCAGGCGCGCTGCGCTCCCGTCCCTCGCCAAGGATGGCGGCAACCCCTCTTTCGCGGCGGCGATCACGACGCCGCCGGTCCCGGGCGGCCGCCGGCGGCCTTGATGGCGATCATCAGGACCGATATCGCCGCCGGGGTCATGCCGTCGATTCGCGAAGCCTGCCCCAGGGAAGTCGGCCGAATCGCCGAGAGCTTCTGGCGCAGTTCGGTGGAGAGGCCGTGGATCTGATCGTAGGCCAGACCCGGCGGGATCGGCCGCTGTTCAAAGTCTTTGAATTTTTCGATCTCTTTCTGCTGTTTCTGGATGTAGCCCTCGTATTTGATCTCGATCTCCACCTGTTGGGCCACCCGGGGTTCCACGGGCTGCGGGCCGGGGGCCAGGGTTTCCACCGCGCCGTAGTCCAGTTGGGCGCGTTTGAGCAGTTGCTCCATGGTGGCCCCGCTGGTTATCGGCGGGGTGCCGGCCCGCTCCAGAAAGGCGTTGACCGCCGGGCCGGGTTTAACCACCGTGTTTTTGAGGCGCTGAATCTCGGCGGCGATCCGCCCTTTGCGTCGGCTCACATCCCGGCAGGCGGCCGCATCCACCAGGCCCAGGTCGTGCCCGATCTCCATCAGGCGCAGGTCGGCGTTGTCCTCGCGCAGCATCAGGCGGTACTCCGCGCGCGAGGTGAACATGCGGTAGGGCTCGCGGGTACCGCGGGTGACCAGGTCGTCCACCAGAACGCCCATGTAGGCCTGGGAGCGATCCAGCACGAACGGGGCTCGGCCCTGCACCTGGCAGGCGGCGTTGATCCCGGCCCAAAGCCCCTGGGCGGCGGCCTCCTCGTAGCCCGAGGTGCCGTTGATCTGGCCGGCCAGAAAAAGACCGGCCACCCGCTTGGTTTCCAGGGTCGGCGTCAGCTGAACGGGGTTGACGTAGTCGTACTCGATGGCGTAGGCGGGCCGCATGATCTCGGCTTCCTCGAGCCCCCTGACCGAGCGCACCACCCGGGTCTGGATTTCCAGCGGCAGGCTGTTGCCCAGCCCGCTGGCATAGATCTCGTCGGTCTCCAACCCCTCGTGTTCGAGAATCACCTGGTGGCTGTCCTTGTCGCCGAAGCGCACGATCTTGTCCTCGAAAGACGGGCAGTAACGCGCCGAAACGCCCTTGATGACCCCGCCGTAGAGCGCGGAGAATTTCAGGTTGTCCCGGACGATGCGGTGGGTGGCGGGGTTGGTGCGGCCGATGTAGCTTGCCACCTGGGGCAGCAGGCGGGGACGGGGGTGGAAGGAAAAAGGCACCGGGTCGAACTCGCCCTCCTGGCGCGTGAAGGCCTCGAAATCGATGCTGCGGCGGTGGATCCGCGGCGGGGTCCCGGTTTTCATGCGCCCCAGTTGGAAGCCCAGGGCTTTGAGGTGCGCCGGCAGGCCGTAGGAGGCGAATTCGCCGGCGCGGCCGGCCTGCACGGCGGTGAAGCCGATGTGCACCAACCCGCTGAGGAAGGTGCCGGTGGCCAGCACCACGGCCTTGGCGCTGTAGCCGAAACCGGTCTGGTCGGTGAGTCCCGCGATCCGCCCCCCGGCCACCTCCAGACGCTCCACCATGGCCTGCTTGAGCTCCAGCCCGGGCTGTTTTTCGACCACCGCCTTCATGGCGATGTGGTAGCGGGCTTTGTCGTTCTGGGTGCGGGAGGAATGCACCGCCGGGCCCTTCTTGGTGTTCAGGGTGCGGTAGGAGATGGCGGTCTGATCGGTGACCCGGGCCATCTCCCCACCCAGGGCGTCGATCTCCTTGACCAGCTGGCCCTTGGCCATCCCACCGATGGAGGGGCTGCAGGGCATGGCGGCCAGTTTGTCCAGGTCGATGGCCATCAGCAGGGTGCGACAGCCCATACGGGCGGCGGCCAGGGCCGCCTCGCAGCCGGCATGGCCGGCCCCCACGACGATGACATCATATGACCTGGCATCGGCAAGCATTTCCAACAGCCCTTTTTATTGCGACTTTTTGTGCTAAAATACGTTCGCCTTGGATCCCCCACCCCCAGCAGGAGACAGCATGCCGGAGCGCTACCGGGATTTCAACACCCACCTGAGGGCCCTTTTCGGCTGCCGGGTGCAGAAAATCAGTCTGGATGCCGGCCTGACCTGCCCCAACCGCGACGGCCGGGTGGGCACCGGCGGCTGCATCTACTGCAACGCCCGCGGTTCGGGCACCGGCGCCCACGGGCGGGGCCTGAGCGTGGCCGAGCAGCTGGAGCGGGGCAAGACGGCCCTCGCCCGGCGCTACAAGGCCGGGAAATTTCTGGCCTATTTCCAGTCTTTTTGCAACACCTACGCGCCGCTTGAAACCCTGCGGCGCCTGTACACCGAAGCCTTGGGCGTGCCGGACATCGTCGGTCTGGCCATCGGCACGCGCCCCGACTGCGTGGACGCGGGCATCCTGGAGCTGCTGGAGGAACTGGCCCGCAGCCGCTTGATCTGGGTCGAATACGGCCTGCAGTCCGCCCACGACGCCACGCTGGCGCGCATCAACCGCGGGCACACCTTCGGCCAGTTTCAAGCCGCGGTGGCGGCGACCCGCCGCCGAGGCGGCATCCGCATCTGCGCCCACGTCATCCTGGGGCTTCCGGGGGAGAGCCGCGAACAGATGCTGGCCACCGCCGACGCGGTGGCGGCCCTGGGCATCGACGGCGTCAAGCTGCACCTGCTCTACGTGGTGCGCGGCACCCCGCTGGAGGCCCTCTACCGGGCGGGGCGCTACACCTGCCTGGAACAGGCCGCCTACGTGGATCTGGTCTGCGATTTTCTCGAACGGCTACCGCCGCAGATGGTGATCCAGCGCCTGACCGGCGACCCCCACCGCGAGGAGTTGGTCGCCCCCGAGTGGTCTCTGAAAAAATCGGAGACCCGGGCGCTGATCCAGGCGAAGCTGGCGCAGCGGGACGCCTGGCAGGGGAAACGGTTTAAGGGTCGCGGCAACAAATAATCCCGCAAGATGTGGTATTATTTTTTGCCGGGCCACCCGGCAAAGGGGGCCATCGGGGGGCAGCCCGCTTGGCGCGGAAGATCAGGCAAGGCCACGCAAGAAAGCGCAGGGAAACAGCGGTTCCCTGCGCTTGGCGCGCGATTCACGGCTCCCGGGCCACCGCCGCCGGGGGCCGGATCAGGCCGGCAGCTTGGCGGCCACGGCCCGGCCGTAGTCCTGGCAGGCGCGGTTGCCGTCGGCGGTGCCCACCACGTGCTCCAGCATGTTCAGGGATCCCAGGTCAACCATGTCCATCTTGAAGACATGCATCATGGTGTCGTAGATCCGGCCGGGGGCATCCCCACTGTGGGTGTAGGAGCCGAAGGCGCCGCCCATCTTGCCCACCAGGTTGGCCTTTTCCGCCAGGAAGAGAAAGGTCTTCATGTTGCCGGTCATGTCCCGGTGGTAGGTGGGGCAGCCGAAAATGAAGCCGTCGTAGCCCTCCAGGTCCTTTTCGCTCTTGATATCCCCCAGTTTCTTGACATCCGCGGTGTGCCCGGCCAGGCGGACCCCCTCGGCGATGAAATTGGCCATGGTTTCGGTCTTGCCGGTCCGGCTGGTGTAGGCCACGATCACTTTTTTCATGTTGCCCCTCCTTCGTGGGTTAAATTGACTTGCTCTCTTGCAAACGCCTTTCAGGCACGCATTTTCTGCCGCAATGCGAGATCGCTGATCACCAGGGCGGCCATGGCTTCGACGATGGGCACCGCCCGCGGCACGACGCACGGGTCGTGCCGCCCCTTGGCCGCCAGAACGGCCGGGCTGCCGTCGAAATCCACCGTCTCCTGGGCCAGCCCGATGGTGGCCGGCGGCTTAAAGGCCACCCGGAAAAAAACCGGCTCGCCGTTGGAAATGCCCCCCTGGATGCCGCCGCTATAATTGGTGGCGGTCCCCAGGCGCCCTGATTTGAAAACGAACGGGTCGTTGTGGCGCGAGCCGCGCATTCGGCTGCCGGCAAAGCCGGAGCCGATTTCAAAGCCTTTGGTGGCCGGAATCGACAGCATGGCCTGGGCCAGACGGGCCTCGAACTTGTCGAAGACCGGCTCGCCCAGCCCCACCGGCACCCGGCGGCAGACACAGGCCACCACCCCGCCCAGCGAGTCGGCCGCCTCGCGCGCGGCCACGATCGCGGCCTGCATCGCTTCGGCCCTGTGGCCGTCCGGGCAGCGCACCGAACTGGCATCCACCGCCTCACGGCCCACCGTTTCGGGGTCAATCCCCTCGGAGGCGATCTCCCCCACCGCTTCAACCCAGGCGACGATCTCCACCCCGAAGGCTTCACGCAGGTATTTTTCGGCGATCGCACCGGCGGCCACCCGGCCGACGGTCTCGCGTGCGCTGGAGCGGCCGCCGCCGCTGGCGGCGCGGATGCCGTATTTCATCTGGTAGGTGAAGTCGGCGTGGGAGGGCCGCGGAACGGACTGCAGTTCCCGGTAGTCGGCCGGCCGCTGGTCGCGGTTGGCCACGAAAAGGGCGATGGGCGTCCCGAGAGTCCGGCCGTTTTCGACGCCGGAGAGGATCGTCACGGCGTCGGCTTCGCGGCGGTCGGTGGTCAGCCGGCTTTGACCCGGCCGGCGCCGGTCGAGCTGGGGCTGGATGTCCGCCTCGCTGAGGGCCATTTGCGGTGGGCAGCCGTCGACCACCGCGCCGACGCCCTTGCAGTGAGACTCGCCGAAGGTGGTGACCCTGAAGAGGGTGCCAAAGGTGCTGGACATGGAAAATTTCCTCGCCGGCCGGCTGTCAAGCGAAGGCGCTGCCGGGCCGGAACCCGTGGGCGATGGGGTAGCGCCGGCCGTAGCCGAACGCCTTGGAGGTGACTTTCAGGCCGGGCGCGGCCTGATGACGCTTGTATTCGCTGCGCACGATGCGCTCGACGACATCCGCCACCAGGGCGCGTTCATAGCCCAGGGCGGCAATCTCGTCGACGGTTTTGAGGTCCTCGACGAAGGCTTTCAGGATTTCGTCCAGGACCGCGTATGGCGGGAGGTCGTCCTGGTCGGTCTGCCCGGGCTTGAGTTCGGCCGAGGGCGCCTTCTCGATGATGCGCGCCGGAATCATCTCGCGCCCGGTGTTGAGGTGCCGGCAGAGTTCATAGACCATGGTTTTGGGCACATCCGAAATCACGGCCAGGCCGCCGCTCATGTCGCCGTAGAGCGTGCAGTAGCCGACAGCCAGCTCCGAC
This sequence comes from Desulfobacteraceae bacterium, assembly GCA_050122415.1. Taxonomy (GTDB): domain Bacteria; phylum Desulfobacterota; class Desulfobacteria; order Desulfobacterales; family JAABRJ01; genus JAABRJ01. Next base: position 708 of record JASFIY010000057.1, on the reverse strand, counting down.
TTGTTGCCGGTGGTCATCAGCAGCGAGCCGTCGCGGTTGGCGTAGGCCATCAGGATCGTCCCCCGGATCCGGGCCTGGATGTTCTGCTCGGTCACCCCCGGCGCCCGGGGGTCAAAACCGGGCGCCAGCTGCCCCAGGAACTGCTCGAAGATCCCGTCGATGGGCACCGTGTTCAGGGCGATGCCGAGGTTTACGGCCAGCCGGGCGGTGTCCTCGAAGTTGTCCCGGGAGGTGTAGCGCGACGGCATGAACACCCCCCGCACGTTCCCGGCCCCCAGGGCCTCCACCGCGATGGCGGCGGTCAGGGCGGAGTCGACCCCGCCGCTCAAGCCCACCACGGCTTGGGCGAAGCCGCATTTGGTGACGTAATCGCGGGTGCCCATGACCAGCGCCCGGTGGACGGCGGCGACCTCCGAGGCGGCGGCCGGGTGGCATTCCCCGCGGCCGGTCTCCAGATCGTAGACCACCAGGTCCTCGACAAAGTCCGACGCCCGAGCCGCCACCTCGCCGGTGGCCGCAAAGGCCGTGCTGAGACCGTCAAAGAGCAGGCTGTCGTTGCCGCCCACCTGGTTGACGAAGATCAGCGGCAGGCGGTATTTGCCGGCGATGGTGGCCAGCATGCGGCTGCGGAAGGCGTCCTTGCCCGCATGGAAGGGCGAGGCGGAGATGTTGACGATCAACTCCGCCCCGTTTTCCACCAGCAGGGCG
>JASFIY010000056.1:0-8209 GCA_050122415.1 Desulfobacteraceae bacterium | reverse complement strand
ACGGGCGGCCATGAAATTCAATTCGGACGGCCTAAGGGCCTCGGTAAGAAATAACCCCACACCGTGCTGGTCTTTGGGCCCGTCACCGGCCCCACATCCGCCGACCCGTATCTCGGTGTGCGCCGACGGGTGTGCCGTGGTGACGAACCAAAATCCAGCGCCATCTCGTGGAATTATTTCATGCCGCGACCCTGAAGCCGGGGGTGGATAGGCGTTGAGGCATTTGCTTTTTTTTCGCATGGGAATTCAAAATAATGAATGCCGCTTGAAAAGCGCTTGACATCAAAAAAAAGCCGTTATATTTTTTCAGCATAAAAACCCGCCTGATGGATTTGACACCCCTACTGTATTCACCAGAAAAAAGCCGCTGCGCTCTCAACCTTTCAATGTTGACCGCCAACATCACCCGGTTCGTTCAGCAGGAAGCCATCGTGGACACGACCCCGTGAGCCCTGGAACCGCCACCCCAACTGCAAACGACCGGGCGTTTTTTTGCGGCTCCCCAGGTCATCGCCGGTTCTGTTGTCGTGTCGCCGAGGGAGTGCTCCAAAGGGTTTCATAGAATCGGCCGGCTTTCATACGGTGCTGGGCTGCAGGCCTGTGCCGCCACACAGACCCGTTCCACAACACCTCGTCAGGCTTTGGCCTGGCTGGCCGCACGGCTTGCGCTGCCGCACCGGGCCTGTGGCGCCGATGCCGAGGCGGCCGACAGACCACAATCGAAGCGGAGTCTTTTTTTCGGTATGCCGAGGCCCGTACCCCGGTGACCACCAGAAAATACCTTAGCGGAGCGATACGTTCATGAACATCGTCGAATTGAAAGACAAAAAAATCAGCGAACTCACCCAGATGGCCAAACGTTTTCACATTGACGGGGCCGCCGGAATGCGCAAGCAGGAGCTCATCTTTTCGCTCCTGCAAGCCCAGATCGAAAAGGACGGCATGATCTACGGTGAGGGAACGCTTGAGATCCTTCCGGACGGATTCGGGTTTTTGCGGGCGCCGGACTACAATTATCTGCCCGGACCGGACGATATCTACGTGTCGCCCTCCCAGATCCGTCGCTTCAACCTGCGAACCGGTGATACCGTATCGGGCCAGATTCGGCAGCCCAAGGAGTCGGAGCGCTATTTCGCACTGCTGAAGGTCGAGGCCATCAATTACGAAGACCCCGAGGTCGCCCGCGAGAAAATTCTTTTTGACAACCTCACGCCCCTATACCCCGACCGCAAGATCAACCTTGAAACCGAACCGGACAAGTATTCCACCCGGATCATGGACCTGATGACGCCCATCGGCTTTGGCCAACGGGGGCTGATCGTCTCGCCACCCAGGTCCGGCAAGACGATGCTCCTGCAGGCGGTCGCAAATGCCATCGTCACCAATCACAAGGACATCGTGATGTTTGTGTTGCTGATCGACGAGCGCCCCGAAGAGGTCACCGACATGGAGCGCTCGGTCGAGGCGGAGGTTATCAGCTCGACCTTCGACGAACCCGCCGAGCGGCACGTGCAAGTCGCCGAGATGGTCATCGAGAAGGCCAAGCGTCTGGTGGAGCACAAAAAGGACGTGATCATTCTGCTGGACAGCATCACCCGACTCGCCCGGGCCTACAACTCGGTCATGCCCCCCAGTGGTAAAATCCTCTCCGGCGGCGTGGACTCCAACGCCCTGCAGCGCCCCAAGCGCTTTTTCGGCGCCGCCCGCAACATTGAAGAGGGCGGCAGCCTCACCATCATCGCAACCGCCCTGATTGATACGGGCAGCCGGATGGACGAGGTGATCTTTGAAGAGTTCAAAGGCACGGGCAACATGGAAATTCAGCTGGATCGGCGTCTCTCCGACAAGCGCCTCTTTCCCGCCATCGACATCAACAAATCCGGAACCCGCAAGGAAGAGCTGCTCCTTCCCCAGGAAACCCTCAACCGGGTGTGGATCCTGCGAAAGCTCCTGTCGTCATTGAATCCTATTGACAGTCTGGAGTTTTTGCTTGATAAGATGAGTGGAACGCGAGATAATAAACAATTTATAGAGTTGATGAACGCCAGATGAGGAGGACCTGATTCGCCATGAAAACCGGAATTCATCCCGAATACAAACAAACCGTCATCCGCTGCGCCTGCGGCAACGAAATCACCGTCGGCTCCACCAAGTCCGATATCAGCGTTGAAATCTGTTCCCAGTGCCACCCGTTTTTCACCGGAAAGCAGAAGCTGGTGGACACCGCCGGCCGGATCGAGCGCTTCCGCAGAAAGTACGCCAAGTTTCAGCAAAACGACCGGTAGCCCCGCCGGCGGCCCGGCCCGTTGATGAAATAGTTGAGTGGCCCGAATTCCAGGCCACTCAACTATTTTCGTGTGGGGCTTTTCGCGGCCGAACACCGGGGCCTGAGGAGTGGGGGCCGGACAGAGGGCCGTTCAGCCGGAAAAACGCCCCAAACCGATCCAGTCCGATGGCTGCCGGCCAAAGAGGGTGGGTAAAAAGACCATGTTCAACAGACTGAAAGGGGTCGAAGAGCGGTTTCTGGAGATTGAAAAAAGCCTCAGCGACCCCGCCATCGTTCAAGATCGCCACGCCTATCAGAAAATCGTTCGGGAGCACGCCGAACTCAACAAGATCGTGTCCGCCTACCGCAGTTACAAGCAAACCGTCAAAGAGCTGGCGGAGAGCAACGAACTGTTGCGGGACGGGGACCCGGGCATCAAAGAACTCGCCCGCGACGAGATCCCCGCGCTGACGGCCGCCAAGGAGGCGTTGGAGGTGGAGCTGAAGAAGCTCCTGATGCCCAAGGACCCCAACGATGAAAAAAACGTGCTGCTTGAAATCCGGGCGGGCACCGGCGGTGAGGAAGCCGGCCTGTTTGCCGGCGATTTGTTCAAAATGTACTCCCGCTATGCCGAGAGCAAGGGCTGGCGGGTCGAGGTGATGACCCTGCACGTCTCCGGCGGCGGGCTGAAGGAGGTCATCGCCATGATTCAGGGCCAGGGGGCTTACAGCCGTCTTAAATTCGAAAGCGGGACGCACCGGGTTCAGCGTGTGCCGGTCACCGAGGCCCAGGGGCGGATCCACACCTCGGCGGTGACCGTTGCGGTCCTGCCCGAAGCCGAGGAGGTCGAGGTCCAGATCGATCCCGGCGATATCAAGGTGGATGTCTACCGCTCCACCGGTCCGGGGGGCCAATCCGTCAACACAACCGATTCGGCGGTCCGCATCACCCATCTGCCAACGGGGCTGGTGGTTACCTGCCAGGATGAGAAATCCCAGCTGAAGAACAAGAACAAGGCCTTGAAGGTGTTGCGGGCGCGTCTCTACGATCAGATGATCCGGGAGCAGAATGAGAAACGCTCGGAAACCCGCAAAAGCCAAATCGGATCGGGTGACCGCAGCGAGCGGATTCGCACCTACAACTTCCCCCAGGGCCGGGTGACCGACCATCGCATCGGGCTGACCCTTTACAGGCTCGACAGCATCCTGCAGGGGGAAATCGACGAGATCATCGATGAATTGGTCACCTTCCACCAGGCCCAGGCGCTACAAAATGCAGACTCCGGCCCCACCCCTTCCAGCAACTGGGCCATCCCGGCGGGACACTAACTGGACGATACTGAAACTGCTGGTCTGGACCACGTCTTATTTCAAGTCCCACGGAATCGAGTCCCCCCGCGCCGACGCCGAGATTCTGCTGGCCCACACCCTCGGCAGCCAGCGGATCACCCTGTATGCCCACCATGATCAGCCGCTCAACCCGGATGAGCTGCAAGGCTTCAAAAACTTCATCAAACGGCGCGCCGCGCGCGAGCCGGTGGCCTATATCGTCGGTCAGAAAGGGTTCTGGTCCCTGGATTTAACGGTCACACCGGACGTCCTGATTCCGCGGCCCGAGACCGAATGCCTGGTGGAACGGGCGCTGGAATTTTTACCGCGGGATGCCGCGGCCGGCGCCTTGCGGGTTCTCGAGTTGGGGACCGGCTCCGGTGCCATCGTTTTGGCGTTGGCCAAAGAGCGACCCGCCCACCGCTTTTACGCCCTCGACCGCTCGGCGGCGGCGCTGGCAGTCGCCCGGCGCAACGCGCGCCGCGCCGGCCTCCAAGACCGCGTCCATTTCTGGGCGGCGAACTGGGGCGATGCCCTGCGGCCCGGCCGGGCGCTGTTTGACCTGATCGTCTCAAATCCCCCTTACGTGCCTGCCGTCGATATCGCCGGGCTGCAGCCCGAAATCGGCCGTTTCGAGCCCAGGCAGGCTCTCGACGGCGGGCCGGACGGACTTCGGGAGCTTGGCCGGATCATCCGGCAGGTCCCTTCCTTCCTGAAGCCCGGTGGCCGGCTTTTGCTGGAAATCGGCTGTGATCAGGCCCAGGCGCTGCGGGCGCTGGCCGCCGACTGCGGGTTTTATCGGGAAGCAGCCGTTTTTCAGGATTACAGCGGGCGGGATCGCGTGTTTCTGCTTAAAAAATAATTTGCGGTCTGCCAACTAATTTGTTAGTAGGAAAAGATTTTTCAATACGCACGCCGGTGGACTCTTTTTCGGGTGCTTTCAACCGCTTCGGTGAAAGCCGGAATCGAGGTTGATGCCGGCGGTGGACCCAACCCGACACACAAGGAGAAAGAGCATGGCGTATGTCACAATGAAGGAGCTGCTGGAGGCCGGCGTGCATTTCGGCCATCAGACCAAACGCTGGAATCCGAAGATGAAGCCCTATATCTTCGGCGCCCGCAACGGGATCTACATCATCGATCTGCAAAAAACGGTGCGGATGTTCAAGAATGCCTACGACTTCGTGGCTGAAACGGTCGCCAAGGGCAAGTCGGTGCTTTTCGTCGGAACCAAGAAACAGGCCCGCGACGCCATCTATGAAGAGGCCAACCGCTGCGAAATGTACTACGTCCACAACCGCTGGCTGGGCGGCATGATGACCAATTTCCAGACCATCAAGCAGAGCATCGACCGTCTGAACTACCTCAACAATATCGAAAACGACGGCACCATCAACCTCTTTCCCAAGAAGGAGCGGCTGAAGCTCGCCAAGGAAAGAACCAAGCTGGACAGCAACCTGGGCGGCATCCGCCTGATGAAGTCGCTTCCCGGGGCGCTCTTCGTGGTGGATCCCAAAAACGAGGCGATCGCAGTCAAAGAGGGGCGCCGCCTGGGCATTCCGATCGTTGCGATCGTCGATACCAATTGCAACCCCGATGACATCGACTACCTCATTCCCGGCAACGATGACGCCATTCGCGCCATCCGCCTGATTGCCTCCCGAATCGCCGATGCCTGCGAGGAGGGCCGCAAACGCCACGAAGAAAAGCGGCAGGCCGAATCCGACAAGGCGGTCGCCGAAGAGGCCGTTCCGGTTGCGGCGGCGGCGCTTCAGCCGGGCGAGCGCAAGATCATTGCCGATGGTTCGGAGGGGCCGGTAGTTGAGGTCATTCGTAAAACCACCACTCCGGCCGCTGCTGAAGCGGCCCCCGAGGAAGCCGCGCCCGCCGAAAGCGGCGAAAAAGAATAGATGAGGAGAGAGCGACGATGGCAGCGATAAGTGCGCAAATGGTAAAAGAACTCCGTGAAAAAACCGGGGTTGGCATGATGGACTGCAAGAAGGCCCTCGCCGAAAGCGATGGCGACATGGAAAAGGCGGTCGAGTTTCTGAGAAAAAAAGGTCTGGCCACCGCCCAGAAACGCGCCGGCCGGGCGACTTCCGAAGGCATCGTGCAGGCCTATATTCACATGGGCGGTAAAATCGGTGTTCTCGTGGAGGTCAACTGCGAGTCCGATTTTGTGGCGAAGAATGAAGATTTTCAGGCTTTTGCCAAGAACATCGCCATGCATATCGCGGCCACCAACCCGGTGGGCATCGCCCCGGAGGATGTGCCCGCTGCGGTGGTCGAGAAGGAGATGGAAATCTACCGCGGGCAGGCCCGTGAAATGGGCAAGCCGGAGAAGATGCTGGAAAAGATCGCCGAGGGTAAAATGGCCAAATTCTTCAAGGACAACTGCCTGCTGAATCAGCCCTACGTGCGCGATCCGAACCTCACCATCACCGATGTGCTCAATGAAACCATCGCCAAAATCGGTGAGAACATTTCCATCCGGCGCTTTGCACGTTTCCAGATAGGAGATTAAACCCTTTGGCGCACCCAAAATACCGAAGAGTCCTTTTGAAACTCAGCGGCGAAGCGCTGATGGGCGATCAGGGCTTCGGCATCAGTCCGGACATGCTGAAATACGTGGCCGAGGAGATCCAGTCGGTTTACGATCTGGGGGTTGAACTGGCCATCGTGGTGGGCGGCGGCAATATCTTTCGCGGTGTTGCCGCCAGCTCTTTTGACATGGACCGCGCCTCCGCGGATCATATGGGCATGCTGGCGACGGTCATCAACAGCCTGGCGCTGCAGGATGCGCTGGACAAGCGCGGGGTCCAAACCCGGGTGCAAACGGCCATTTCGATGCATGAGGTCGCCGAGCCTTACATTCTCCGGCGCGCGGTGCGCCACTTGGAAAAAGGCCGCGTGGTGATTTTCGCCGCCGGCACCGGCAACCCCTACTTTACCACCGATACCGCGGCCGTTTTGCGGGCCCAGGAAATTCACGCCGAGGTTCTTTTCAAGGCCACAAAGGTGGACGGGATCTACGATGCGGACCCCGAAAAGAACGCCAACGCCCGGTTTATCCCGGCGATTTCTTATATGCAGGTCCTGGAAAAACAGTTGAACGTCATGGACATGACCGCCATCTCGCTGGCCATGGACAATCATCTGCCCCTGGTGGTCTTCAACCTCAAGGCCAGCGGCAGTGTCAAGCGGGCGGTGTGCGGAGAGAAAATCGGCACCCGGATCGAAAACTGACCTCGCCGCGGGGTTGAACGCTTTTTACGGAACCGTCAAGTTTTAGGGGGTTACTATGATCGCCGAAACCTACGAGGAAACCCGTGAACGCATGGGTAAAACCGTCGCCGCGTTGAAGGGCGAGTTCAAGAAGGTCCGCACCGGCCGCGCCTCCCTGGCCCTGCTGGACGGCATCCGGGTGGACTACTATGGCACGCCCACGCCGCTCAATCAGATGGCCTCCCTTTCGGTTCCCGAAAGCCGCCTGATCACGATCCAGCCCTGGGACGTGTCGGTGATCAAGGAAATTGAAAAGGCCCTCTTGAAATCGGATTTGGGGCTGACCCCCTCGAACGACGGCAAGCTGATCCGCATCGCGATTCCCCCCCTGACCGAGGAGCGGCGCAAGGAGCTGGTCAAGATCGTTCACAAGATGAGCGAAGAACACAAGGTCGCCATTCGCAACATCCGTCGGGATGCCAACGAGCTTCTGAAGGGGTTCAAAAAGGACGGGGATATATCGGAAGACGAAGCGTTCAAGGCCCAGGACCAGGTCCAGAAGATCACCGATGAACACATCAAGCTGATCGACGAGGTCTTTCAGGAAAAAGAGAAGGAAATTCTTGAATTCTAACTCGCCGTCAGCCGATTGGGTCGGTTTTGACCGCGCCAGGCTTCCCCGCCACATCGCCATCATCATGGACGGCAACGGTCGCTGGGCCAAACGGCGGCTGCTCAACCGGGTCAAGGGCCATGAAAAGGGCGCCGACACCGTCCGGACCGTGGTTCGCACCTGTCGTGAAATCGGGATCCAGTTTCTGAGTCTGTACGCCTTTTCAACCGAAAACTGGCAGCGCCCCAAGGCGGAGGTGAGCGCGCTGATGACGCTGCTGAAGAAATACATCGCCTCGGAAAAAGAGGAGCTGCACCGGCAGCATATCCGCGTCAACGTCCTGGGCGAGTTGGAGAGCCTGCCGGCCGATGTCCGGGCGGCCCTGATGGATATCGTTGCCCTGACCCGCGACAATGCCGCGATGGCCGTCAACCTGGCGATCAGCTACGGTGGGCGGGCGGAAATCGTCAGAATGGTCCGTGAAATCGCCCTCCAGGTCCAAGCCGGCGGACTGGCGCCGGATGCCATTGACGCCGACCTGGTTGCCCGTCACCTCTACACCGCGGGTATGCCCGATCCGGACCTGCTGATCCGGACCAGCGGCGAGATGCGGATCAGCAATTTCCTCCTGTGGCAAATCGCGTATGCTGAAATTTTTGTCACGCCGACCTTATGGCCCGACTTCGACCGGGAGGAATTCCTCGCGATCCTGCACCAGTTTCAAGCGCGCGAACGGCGGTTCGGAAAAGTCCCGGGCCCCTCGCCCCCCTTCTAGAT
>JASFIY010000055.1:0-8216 GCA_050122415.1 Desulfobacteraceae bacterium | reverse complement strand
GCGACCGGGCGGCATCCTCCGTCAGATCACGGTTTTCGGTCGCAACCCCCAGGGTCCCCCCGGCGGGCATGGCCTGCCAGGCGTTGACGAACAGGTTGAGCAGCACCTGTTCGATCTGGCTGCGGTCACCGGCCACGAACCAGACCGCCTCCTGGAAGCCGGTCTGGATGTTGATTTCGCGGTGGGTCCGGCCGAATATGCGGGTGCAGCCGGCGATCAGGCGGTTGAGGTCCAACGGCTTGACGACGTACTTGCCCCCGCGCGCAAAGCCCAGCAACTGCCGCGTGAGATCCGCAGCGCTGAGGATGCAGGCATCGATGCCCTCGAGGTTTTCGCGATGCCGGTGCGGGAATTGGGGATCGCACATCATCAAGGAGGTGTGCCCCTGGACCCCCATCAGAAGGTTGTTGAAATCGTGGGCGATGCCGCCGGCCAGGGTGCCGATGGCCTCCATCTTCTGGGCCTGCTTGAGCTGCGCCTCGAGCCTTTCCTTCTCCGCAAAGGCAACTTTCAGCTCGCTGATATCGCGGGTCACCAGCAGCAGATGGGGCTCATCGTTGATCACCAGCGGCCGGCCGGAAACCAGCCCGGGCAGCACCCGCCCGTCCTTGGCGATGAAGTCGATCTCCATGCTGAGCACCTGCCCGCGGCGCCGCAGTTCGGCCATCATCCGCTTGAGGTCGCCGGGGTTTTGCCAGATGCCGATCTCCAGGCTGGTCCGGCCGAGGACCTCCTCCCGCTGGAAGCCGGTCACCTGGCTGAAGGCCTGATTGACGTCGCTGTAGGTGCCGTCGGAGAGGCGGCTGAGGGTCACCGGGTCGGGCAGCGTCTGGTAGACCGCACGCAGCCGCTCCTCGCTGGCCCGCAGGGCGGTTTCGGCCTCCTTGCGGGCGCTGATGTCGGTGTACACCGCCACGACCCCCTGCAGTTCGCCCTTGACCATGATCGGTGTGCCGGCTGCGATCACCGGGATGGGGCGGCCGTCCTTGGCGTAGCGGACCGTTTCCAGCGGCTCGAATTTTCCGCCGGCCAGCACCAGCCGGGTGATCGCCGCGGCTTCCGGATAGACGTCGGCGCGGGCCACCAGGTCATCCAGGTTGCGGCCGACGGCCTCTTCAAAGGTGTAGCCGAAAAGACTTTCGGCCCCGGGGTTCCATTCTATGACACGGTGCCGGGCATCCAGCGTGACGATGGCGTCGGGCGCATGGAAAAGAATGGATTCCAGGAACTTCTGGCGTTTGACGAGCTCCTCCTCGGCCCGCTTGCGGGCGGTGATGTCCTCGGCGATCCCGGTCAGACGCGTCACGCGGCCGTCGGTGGCCGCGATGGCCACCCCGCGGTCGGCGATCCAGCGCACCGCGCCGTCGGGACGCACAATCCGGTACTCGCGGGTCTCCGCCCCGCGGGTGGCCGCGATGTTCGCCAGCCAGTCCTCGGCCGCCTTGCGGTCATCCGGGTGGATGCTGCGGACCCATTCGCCGAAATCGGCCAGCAAAGCCGCCACCGGGCGCCCCCAGACGGTTTCGTAGGCGGGGCTGGCATAGACCATCCGCTGCGACTCCCAGTCCAGCAGCCAGAATACCTCACGCACATGGGCGGCCATTTCGCGGAAGCGCTCCTCGCTCTGGCGCAGGGCGTCCTCGGTCTGGCGGCGGTCCTCGATTTCCTGCCGCAGCTGGGCGTTGATTCGGCGCAGCTCGCCGGTACGGGCCCGGACCCGCGCTTCGAGGGTTTCCTGGGACTGCTGGAGGGCGTGTTCGGCCCGTTTGCGGGTGATTTCAACGGCCGCGAGGTTGCCCAGCAGAAAAAGGGTGTCCAGCTCCGAAGCCTCGAAATCGGTCCGATGCCGGTTGAACCCACAGAGCACCCCGAGGTTCTGGTCACCCATCTGGATCGGAACCCCCATTCCGGAGATCAGCCCCTCGGCGGCCACGGCGGCCCTCAGGCCGGGGTCGAGGTCTTCGAGCGCCGCATAATTCGGCACGATCCGGCCGCGGCGCGCCCGGGACACCAGTGCGGCCAGTCCATGGCCGCAGGGAATGCAGTGCTGTTGCAGGGCCGTGGAGCGGATCCCGTCGCTGACGTGCATGCAAAACACACCGCGGCCTTCGTCGTACAGGGCGATGAAGGCCGCCTCGACCTCCAGCAGGCGACGGCAGATGGCAACCAACTGCCTGAGGTTGTCATCCAGGCTGTGGTCGACGGTCATGGCCACGGCCAGATCGTAGAGCACCCGGAATTTCTTCAGTTCCCGGGCCAGGGTGGTTTCCACCCCGGGTCTGGCCGCGGTTTCGGACCGGCCGCTGTGGATCTTGATTCCCATCCGCGCTCCCGTTGCTGGTGGCTCGCCGTAAAGCAATCAAAACGTGGCCCGGGCCGCCAGGCGGCGGATCCCGAAAAACGCCGCGCTAACCGGCCGAGATCAGCGCAACACCGCAGATGGCCAGGGAGATCCCCGCCAACTGCACCCGTTGCGGCCGCTCGCGCAGGATCACGGCCGCCAGAGCGACCGTCACCGCCGGGTAAAGCGACCCCACCACCGAGACCACGCTCAGCATGCCCTGGGTGGTGGCCAGGCTGAAGGCGTACACCCCCAGGGCATCCAGTATCCCCACCCCCAGGATGGCCGGCAGGTGGCAGCGCGCCGCGTGCAGCGCCGGGCGGGTCACCAGAACCGCCGGCAGGAGGCACAGCGCCTCGGAGAGCCGCACCAGCAATGCCGCCCAGAGGGGGTCCGGACCGCTGGCGAGATCGATCAGAATAAAAAAGCTGCCGAAGGCCAGGGCCGCCCCCAGCGCCAACCCGGCGCCGGCGGCGATGCTGGCGCCGGCCGCGGCGGCCCCCTTTTCCCGCACGGCCATCACGGCGCCGGCCACGGCCGCCGCCATCCCGATCAACTGCAACCCCGATGGGTCGTCGCCGCCATAAAGGCCCATCAGAACCGGCAGGGCCACCCCGGTTGCGCTGACCGCAGCCACCATCGCCATGGAACCGAGCGCCATCCCGCGGAAAAGGCACAAAAGCCCCAACACCCCCACCACACCGGCGGCAGGCGCGAAAAAAAGGGCCGGATCCGCCGGCGGCGGCGTGCCCCGCAGGGCCACCAGAGCCGCCATCAACGCCAGCCCGCTGAGGCACGAGAGCGCCAGGACGCTTAAGACCGGCACCACCCGGCTTTTGAGGCCGCCGATGAAATCGCCGATCCCCCAGCCCAGGCAGGCGACAAAGGCGAGGCTCAGGGCCAGCATGCTTCCCACCTCCCCGGTGGCACCAGATCGCGCGGGTCCGCCGCCGCCTCAGCTGAAACGCAAGGCCGCATCAGAGTCTCATTGGATGTCATCCGTAAAAAGCCGTCCGAGGGCGCCGCGTGGGTCGGCAGGAAACGCGCCCACAGACGCCCAGGCTACCCATCCACCGCGATCGCCGCCACCCGCACGCGGGTGATACCGGCCTCATAAAACCCCAGACGACGGGCCGCCGCGGCGCTCAGGTCGATGATCCGGCCGTCCACGAAGGGGCCGCGGTCGTTGACGCGCACGACGATGCTGCGCCCGTTTTCCAGGTTGGTGACCCTGGCGTAGGTGGGCAGGGGCAGGTGCTTGTGGGCCGCCGAGAGTTGGTTCGGATCAAAGGCCTCGCCGTTGGCGGTCATGTGCCCGCCTGGGCGTTTGAGGGTCTCGTTGCCGTACCAGGAGGCAACACCGGTTTCACGGTAGCGATCGGCTTCCTCCAGGGACATCGGCACGTAGCGCCGACCATGGACCACATAAGGCGCCATTTTGACCCGCCCCTGCCGTATCGCCTCCCGGGGGGTGAGCCCGTCGATGGTTTCGACCTCCTCATGGGTGAGCGGCCAGTCCAGGGGCGCCGTCACCACCTTGAAGGTGTACCCCCCCACCCAGTAGACCGCCTTGCCGACCCCGACTGCGGCATCGGTGGCGAGTTTGCCCACCGTGTAGGTGGCCTCGCCCACCTCCCGGGTGGCGCGCCAGGTGGCCTTGATCATCCCGCAGGCTGAAAGCAGAACCGGCGCCAGAACCGCCAGGCAGAGGGTTCGTGAAAATCTCGCCCATGGGGAATGGGAATATCCTCCGGTTTTGCTCGACACGCAGCACGCTCCGCAATCCGGGGGGATCAGCGATCGAAAATCGTCAGCCCCCGGCAGAATCGGTTTGACACCCGGCACCGGCCGGCCTATGAAGAAATTCCTGCAGCAGGCCGGGACTGGAAGCACTCCGGCGGCGGCACCGGCAGCGTCCGCAAAGCGATTCAAATCTCCAAGCGAGGGGGGCTTTTCATGTTTCAACCACAAAATGGCGACGGCTACAAGTGCATACTGGACAAAATCAGGCAAAAAACCCTGGTTTACGGCGAAAAGACCCTCCTGGCCGAATTCCGCCTGGCGAAAGGCGCGGTGGTCCCGGCCCACCAACACCCCCACGAGCAAACCGGCTACCTGGTATCCGGCCGTCTGGAGCTGACCATCGGCGGCCAAACCCACCTGGTCACCCCCGGCGGCAGCTGGTGCATCGGCGCCAATCTGACCCACAGCGCCGTGGCATTAGAGGATGCGGTGGCGGTTGAAGCCTTTTCACCCGTGCGGGAAGACTACCTGCCCTGACCGCGCCCCCCGCGGGCACCGCACGCTGCCGCCGGGCCACGCTGCACCCCCCCGCCAGCACCGCCGCCGACCATTTTTGGTTTGGGAAAACCCCCCGGCGATCCGATGAGATAGGGGTCTCGGCAAGAAATAATTCCACCTCTTGCTTGTCTTTTGGCCCGTCACCGGCGTTACATCCGCCGGCACATATCCCGATATGCACCGGCGAATGTGCCTGGGTGACGAACCAAAATCCGGCGCCATATTTTGGAATTATTGATTGCCGCGACCCTGAAAACCCGAGCAGGTCGCGGGCGGGACCCCCAAACGGCGGCGGACCCCCGTGGCGGGCGGCCCCCCCTCTGAACGGCAACCCGCGACGGCGCCACCCGCCGGCAAGCGAAAACGACCCGAAATTCGATGAAACTCAGCTTACCGTTTAAAATCTCCCTTTTCTACGCCGGCTGCGGGGGCCTCTGGATGCTCCTGGCCGACCGCACCCTGGCGGCCCTTTCCAGCCCTGCGGCGGCTGCTTTGCAAAAATACCAGGGCTGGGGGTTTGTCCTGCTGACCACCCTGGCCCTGTGGGCCTTCGCCCGACGCCAAGTGGCGGGCCGACAACGGGGCGAGGCCGCCCACCGCGAAACCGAGCGCCAGCTGGCCGCCTTCGCGGGCGCCGCCAGCGACGGGTTTCTGCTGCTGGATGAAAACCTCACCATCCTCTTCGCCAACCCGGCCGCCGAGAAAATGAACCGGATGGGCCGTCCCCTGGTGGGCATGCAGCTGGCCGATCTGTCCCCCGGCGCCGTGTCCCAGGGCCGCATCGCGCAATACCGCCAAACGCTTCGCTCGGGAAACCCGGTGAACTTCGAGGACGTCGGCGTGGAACTGCCCTCCGGCAGCCACCATCTCGCCATCAGCGCCTTCAAGACCAGCGAGGGCATCGGCTTGATCCTGCGGGACATCACCACCCAAAAACAAAACGCCATGGAGCTCAAACGCCAGAAAACCTTTCTGGTCAAGATCCTCGAAAGCATCCAGGGCGGTATCAGCGTCATCGACCGGGACCTCTCGATCGTGATGACCAACCAGGTCATGCAGCGCTGGAGCGCGGACTGCGCCCCCATGGTGGGGCGCAAATGCTACGAGGGCTATCCCCCGGGCGCCCGGGCCTGCGATCCGTGTCCGGCCCAGCGCTGTTTTCAAACCGGCCGCAGCGAGCGGCAGATCAAGCCCGCCCCCCCCGGCCTGGGGGCGGAATGGATCGAGGTCTTCTGCTACCCGATCCAGGACGAGGCCTCCGGCGAGATCACCGGTGCGGTCAAATTCGTTCGCGACATCAGCGAACAGGTCAAAACCGAACGGATGCTGCGCAACTACGAAAAAATGGTGATGGCCTCCAACGATCACCTCGCCATGGTGGATCGGGATTACCTTTTTCAGGCCGCCAACCCCACCCTGGCCCGTTTTCTGGAGACCCCCCAGGAGGCCCTGATCGGCGCCTCGGTCCCCGCCATCTTCGGCCCCTCGTTTTTTGAACAGCGCCTGAAGGCCGACGTCGACCGCTGCTTGAACGGCGAGGAGATTCGCCACAAAGCCTGGTTTGCCTCCAAAACGTTCGGCAAGCGCCTGATGGACATCGCCTTTTATCCGATCCTGGAGCGCAGCGGCCAGGTTCAGGGGATGGCCGTGATCGCCCGGGACATCACCGAGATCAAACGCCTGGAGGAACAGTTCATCGAAGCCCAGAAACTCGAGGCCATCGGCACCCTGGCCGGCGGCATCGCCCACGATTTCAACAATCTCCTGATGGGCATTCTGGGCCACACCTCCCTGCTGCTGGCCACCGAGGAGGTGACCGATGGGGCCGCGGCACACCTCAAGGCCATCGAGGAGTGCACCTGCAGCGCCTCGCACCTCACCACCCAGTTGCTGGGCTTCGCCCGGGGCGGCAAGTACGAGGTCAAGACCACCGACCTGGCCCAGCTGATCCAGACCGAAAGCGCCCTTTTCGCCCGCACCCGCCGCGAGATTCGGGTGGAAGCGGTCTGCAGCCCGGACCTGCGGCCGGTGGAGGCCGACCGCAACCAGATCGCGCAAGTGCTGCTCAACCTTTTCGTCAACGCCTGGCAGGCCATGCCCAAGGGCGGCAGCCTGCACGTCAGCGCCGACGACGTCGTGGTCGATGCCCAGAGGGCCCGGGCCTGCGGGGTCGCCCCGGGGCCCTACGTGCGGGTGGCCGTCCGCGACACGGGCGTGGGCATGGACGCCGAAACCCGCCAGCGGATATTCGAACCTTTTTTCACCACCCGCCGCCGCGACCGGGGCACCGGCCTGGGGCTGGCCGCGGTTTACGGCATCGTGCGCAACCACAAGGGGTTCATCACCGTCAGCAGCCTGCCCGACAAGGGCACCACCTTCGAAATTCTCCTGCCGGCCTCGAGCCCCGCGCCAACCCCGCCGGAGGCCGCACCCTGCCTGGACACCGAGATCGCCAAAGGCCACGGCAGCGTGCTGCTGGTGGACGACGAGGAAATGATCGTCACGGTGGGCAAAGCCATGCTGGAGAAATTGGGCTACAGCGTCCAGACGGCGCTTTCGGGGCGGGAGGCCCTGGCGCTTTACGACCAGCAGAAAGAGGCGCTGGACCTGGTCATCCTGGACATGATCATGCCCGATGCGGGCGGCGATGAGACCTTTGACCGGCTGCGGGCCATCAACCCGGCGGTGCGGGTGCTGCTCTCCAGCGGCTTCAGCCTCGAGGGCAAGGCCAGCCAAATCATGGCGCGCGGCTGCAACGGTTTCATTCAAAAACCTTTCTCACTGAACGCGCTCTCTCGGAAAGTCCGGGAAGTCATGACGGCCTGACGGCGGCCGGGTCTGCGGCCCGAAACCCGGGAGGGCGAAAGCGGTCCGAAAAAAACAATTTTTAAGCTTCAGCCCCGGTTCCCCGGCAAAATCCCCAGCCGCCACCTGCGACAAGGTCAAATGACATTAATAAAAGCGGGTTAAGCCGGTTTTGCCCCTGTTGCCGGGCCCGGTCCGGCGGCCTGGCGGCGCCTTGTTGCACCCAGCACCCGGTCTTGGCAGGGGTTCCCCGGAAAAAAACCCTTGCCCCAATTCCCATCGTGCCGGATAATAAAGATAGACGCACACCAGACGTGCCAGAAGCGGCGACACCCATCGGCGGGAACTCCGTCCGCCCAGCCACCCAAACCGCGACGGCCGGCAGCACCTGGGGCATCGCTCCCGGCTCTGCCGGACCAATCCGCTTTTCAGACTCGGTCAGGGGCGACCCGCCTGCCCTTCCGCCGGCGACCCCGTGGAAACCAAACCTGCCAGCGAACGCCATAGAGCAGAACGTCTGAACGGACCCATTTTGGAGATTCTCCACCCCAGCGCCCCACCCTTACACGCCGATCCGGTTGTGCAACGGCCTCGCAAATCAGGGCCGGTGCGCCGGTGTGGATTTTCTTGCCGGCCCCGCAAGCTCCGGCTGTATCAGCGGGCAGGTTCGGCCGCAAAGTGAAAGTTGATGAAGCAGTAAAAAGTCAAAAACCAGACGGTTTCGAAAAAAGTTCAATATCAAGGCGCGCAAATCTCGAAAAGTGAGGCG
>JASFIY010000054.1:0-8241 GCA_050122415.1 Desulfobacteraceae bacterium | reverse complement strand
CCTTAATTTTCGGAGATATTCAGCGCGAAGACCTTCCACATATGGCGATTACTCACTTCGGCCCTTGTGGCAACCCACAGCGGGCATCTTTTCCAATGAACGTAGGAAAGGAGGAATTCAATGGCCCTGCATGAAAGAGACAAAATCAGAGGAAACCTCAACGCCGATGTATACGCATCAACGGACCTTTCGGTCGTGATGCCCAAGTACAAAATGCCCGAGAAGGAGCACGACCCGCGCCACGCCTACCAGGTGGTGCACGATGAGCTGATGCTGGACGGCAACGCCCGGCAGAACCTGGCCACTTTCTGTCAGACCTGGCTCGATCCGGAGATCCACAAATTGATGGACGAGTGCATCGACAAGAACATGATCGACAAGGACGAGTACCCGCAGTCGGCCGAGATCGAAAGCCGCTGCGTCCACATCCTGGCCGACTTGTGGAACTCGCCGGATGCCGCCAATACCCTGGGGTGCTCCACCACGGGCTCCAGCGAGGCGGCCATGCTGGGCGGGATGGCCATGAAGTGGCGCTGGCGCGCGAAAATGAAGGCGGCCGGCAAGCCAACCGACAAGCCCAACATGGTCTGCGGCCCGGTGCAGGTCTGCTGGCACAAGTTTGCGAAATACTGGGATGTCGAACTGAGAGAAATCCCCATGGAGGGGGATCGCCTGATCATGACCCCGGAGGAGGCCGTCAAACGCTGCGACGAGAACACCATCGGCGTCGTCCCCACCTTGGGGGTCACCTTCACCTGCCAGTACGAGCCGGTCAAGGCGGTCAGCGATGCCCTGGACAAATTGCAGCAGGAGAAGGGGCTTGACATCCCCATCCACGTGGACGGCGCCAGCGGGGGTTTCCTGGCGCCCTTTGTGGATCCGGACCTGGTATGGGATTTCCGCCTGCCGCGGGTCAAGTCCATCAACACCTCGGGCCACAAATTCGGCCTGGCCCCTCTTGGGGTGGGGTGGGTGATCTGGAGAGAAAAATCCGACCTGCCCGAGGACCTCATCTTCTGGGTCAACTACCTGGGGGGCAACATGCCCACCTTCGCCCTCAACTTCTCCCGGCCCGGCGGACAGATCGTGGCCCAGTACTACAATTTTCTGCGCCTGGGCCGGGAAGGCTACCGCAAGGTCCAGCAGGCCTGCTACGACACGGCCCAGTACCTGGCCGACGAAATCGACAAGCTGGGTCCCTTCAAGATCATCTACAACGGCCGCGGGGGCATCCCGGCCATGAGTTGGTCGCTGAAAGACGGCGTCGATCCCGGTTTCAACCTCTTCGATCTCTCCGATCGGATCCGCATGCGCGGCTGGCAGATTGCGGCATACAGCATGCCGGCCAACCGGCAGGACCTGGTGATCATGCGCATCCTGGTGCGCCACGGGGTCAGCCGCGATCTGGCCGACCTCCTGGTTACGGACCTCAAGAGCTGCATGGCCTACTTTGAGAAAAACCCGGTGACCCACAAGGGTACCGAAGAGGTGTCCGGCAGCTTCAAGCACAGCTGAGGCAGCATTCCGGACGGTCTCCGGATTGAGGGAAAAAAGACGTTTCCCGGTGTCGGGCAGCCGGTCTTCGGCTGCAGCCGCCAGGGCTTTGCCGGGAGGCCTGAAACCCGAGGCCTGACGGCTGCCCGGCTTGCGATGTGTCGACAACCACAGGACGCGGCATGCTGCATTTCGCACGGCAGACCGGGTCCTGTGAAGCGGAAGGACAAGCGACCATGAATGCGACCGTGCGAATGATAACCGACAGGCAACTTCCGGCCACCCGCTTTATGGCTGTGGCGGTGTTGCTGCTCGTCCTGACCGGGGCGGTGGTTCTATCGGCCGGCACCGCCCGGGCTTCCGACAGCGGCCTGCCGGACAGCGGCATCCTGCTGGCGGCCGCCGAGGCCCATGCCGCCGATGCGCCCAAGAAGGACGAAAAGGCCGAGGCGGCCCAAGCGGAGGCCAAGCCTTCGGAAGGTCCCTCGCCCAGCAAATACTGGATCGTCAATGTGCTGCGGGCCAACGCCGCCCTGACGATCTTCATCACCCTGGCTCTGGGCTACTACATCGGCAGCATCAAATTGGGCCACTTCAGCTTGGGCGCGGTCACGGGCACGCTGCTCGTGGGAGTCCTCATCGGGCAGCTGGACATCGCGATATCGGCCCAGGTCAAGTCGGTGTTTTTCACCATGTTTCTGTTCGCCGTGGGATACAGCGTGGGCCCGCAGTTCGTGCGTGGGGTGGCCCACGACGGCGCGCCCCAGGCGATCTTCGCCGTGGTCGTCTGTGCGATCTGCCTGGCCACCACCTATTTTGCGGCCAAGATCGCCGGCTTCGACGTCGGGCTGGCCGCCGGCCTGTGGGCCGGGGCCCAGACGATATCGGCCTCCATCGGCCTGGCCACCGACGCCATCAACAACTCCGGCATCAGCAATGCCAAGGAGATGCTCGACCAGATTCCCGTCGCCTATGCCATCTGCTACCTGTGGGGCACGATCGGCACCGGCGTGATTCTGGCCCAGATCGGCCCCAAACTGATCGGGGCCAACCTCGTGGAGGCCTGCAAGCAGTACGAGGCCGAGATGTCGAAGGGGCAGCCGGCGACCGGAATGGGCTCGGCCTGGCACCAGCTTCAACTGCGCGCCTTTGCGATCTCGGCCGACGGTAAGGCGGCGGGCAAAACCGTCGGCGACATCGAGGCCCTGCATCCGGGTGAGCGCCTGTTTATCGAACGCATCCGCAGCGATGGCACGATCATCGATTTCGATGCCAGCACCACCCTCAAAGCCGGCGACGTGGTCGCCGTGTCGGGCCCGACCGAAGCCCTGGTCACCCTCGGACAGCACGCCACGGAAGTCGCCGACCAGGAATTGCTGGACATTCCGGTCGAATCCGTGGACCTGGTCGTTACCCACAAAGATGTCAACGGCAAGACGCTGGTGGATCTCGCCAAGGAAGACTTCGCCCGGGGCGTCTACCTGCAGAAGATCACCCGGGGGGCCACGAGCGTGGACGTCCCCATCCTGGCCCAAACCACGGTTCACCGCGGCGACATCCTCAAGCTCTCCGGGACGAAAACCCACATCGCGCGGATCGAGAAGACCATCGGCTATGCCGACCGCCCCTCGGACGCGACCGACATGGTGTGGGTGGGGCTGTTCATTCTTGTTTCGGGTCTGATCGGGGCGCTGTCCGTCACGATCGGCGGCGTGCCCATCACCCTGTCGGTATCGGGCGGAGTCCTGCTCGGCGGCCTGGTGCTGGGCTGGCTGCGATCGGTGCATCCCACCTTCGGCCGCCTGCCGTCGGCGACCCAGTGGTTCATGAACTCCGTGGGGCTGAATGTCTTTATCGCCATCGTGGGGATCTCGGCCGGGCCGGGTTTCGTGGCCGGGCTCAAGACGGCCGGCGTTGGCCTGTTTCTCTGGGGAGTGGTGGCCACGTCGATCCCCATGCTGGTGGCACCACTGATCGGTAAATACGTCTTCAAGTTCCACCCGGCGATTAACCTGGGCGTCTGCGGCGGGGCCCGCACCAGCACGGCTTCGGTGGCCATGGTGGGCGACGTGGCCAAGAGCAACATCCCCATGCTGGGCTACACCGTGCCTTATGCGGTCAGCAACACCCTGCTGACCCTGATCGGGATGATCATCGTGCTGATTTATTGACGTACGCTGAAACGGCCAAGCCTTCTGCCCTGACGGTTTTGTCCGATCCCAGGGTCCGCTACGCAAAGGAGAAAACAATGGAGACCACAGATCTTGTCCAATACGACCAACTGAGCCCGTTCGAAGTCAAAGACAAACTGATCGAACTGGCCCAGAGCCATCACGAGCGCATGATGCTGGACGCCGGCCGGGGCAATCCCAACTGGGTCACGACGACGCCGCGCCACGGCTTCTTCCAGCTGGGGCTCTTCGCCCTGAGCGAGGCTGAACGATCCTTCACCGACATGGCGCACTTCGGGGGCTATACCCAGTCAGAGGGCCTCAAAGCCCGCTTCGATCAGTTCGTCCAGGATCACGCCGGGACGGCTGGCATCGATTTCCTGAAACAGGGGATCGCCTACGCCGAGAAAGCGCTGGGGATCCCATCCGCCGACCTGCTGCTGCAGTTCTGTGACGCCATCATCGGCAACCACTATCCGGTACCCGACCGCATGCTGAAGCACTGCGAGACCATATGCGCGGCTTACATCCGCAAGGAGTTCGGGGCCGGCCGGCCCTTCGACCGTCCCTTTGACCTGTTCGCGACCGAGGGTGGCACGGCCGCCATGACCTATGTCTTCCAGACCCTCAAGGAAAACAAGATTCTCAACGTGGGGGACACGATTGCCGTTGGGTCGCCGATCTTCACGCCCTATCTGGAAATTCCCCGGCTCAACGACTACCGTTTCGTGGAAGTCGAAATCGCGGCCAGCGAAGACGAGGCCTGGCAGATCCCCGACAGTGAGATCGACAAACTGCTGGACCCCAAGGTCAAGGCATTCTTCGTCACCAACCCCAGCAATCCGCCCTCGGTCAAGATCCAGGATGCGACCATCGACCGGATCGCGGAGATCGTCAAGTCCAGGCGCCCGGACCTGATCATTCTGACCGATGACGTCTACGGCACGTTCACCCAGGGCTTCGTTTCCCTTTTCGCCGCCATCCCGGAGAACACCATCGGCGTGTATTCCTGGTCCAAGTACTTCGGCGCCACGGGCTGGCGGTTGGGCATCATCGCCCTGTGTGAAGGCAACGTCCTGGACCGCATGCTCGCGGAGCTGCCCCGGGCCGAAAAGGACCAACTGGCCGAGCGCTACAGCAGCATCACCCTGGAGCCGGAAAAGCTCAAGATGATCGACCGCTTCGTGGCCGACAGCCGGGCGGTGGCGCTGAACCACACGGCCGGGCTCTCGACCCCCCAGCAGGTTTTCATGTCGCTGCTCTCGCTCTTCTGCCTGATGGACACGGACGATGCCTACAAGAAGGCCTCCCAGGACCTGGTCACGCGGCGCTACAACAGCCTCTACGAGGCGCTGGGCATCCCCCAGCCGGCCAACCCGAACGCCGCCCACTATTACACCGAAATCGACATCCGTCAGGTGGCCACCGCAGCCTACGGTCCGGAACTGGCCGACTGGATCGAGAAGGAGGTGCACCCGCTCGATTTCGTTTTCCGACTGGCTGACGAGGAAGAAGTGGTCCTGATGCCGGGCGGCGGCTTCGATGCGCCCAAGAGTTCGGTGCGCGCCTCGCTGGCCAATCTGGACGATGCGGCCTACACCGCGATCGGGAAGCGTTTGCGGGGGCTGGTGGACGAATACCACCAGCGCTGGAAAGAAGGCCAGAAATAGGCCGGCAAGCGATGCAAAAGGCCCTGCCAGGGCCATGAACTCAACACCCGGCAAGTGTTTGGCCCGCAGCGATACTCCCGTCACCGATGTGTTTTAACGCCAAGAAAAAAGGAGACGGTATGCGAAAATACCTCCTGACCCTGGTGGGGGTGCTGGCCGCCACGGTCGCCACGGCCGCCACGGTCCCCTATGACTACCCCTTCGTGAACCCCTACGATGCGACCGTCCTGGGTACCCCGAGCTATTACCAGGCCCTTTTGCCCAAGGATATCCCGGTGAAGGAGCTGTCGCTTCGGGTCTTCGAAGACCGCGAGATCCCCGATGTGTTCTGGCACGAGCAGGGGTTGCGCTATTCCCTCGCCCGCCAGAAGAGCGAAGCGCCGCTGATCTTCATCATTGCCGGCACCGGTGCGGGCCACCGCTCCAGCAAGATGCAGTTCATGGAGCGGCTGTTTTACGAGGCGGGCTTTCACGTGATCTGCCTGCCCTCCCCGACGGTCTCCAATTTCATCGTGACCGCCTCGGCAACCATGGTGCCCGGCAACCTGGTCGACGACAGCCGGGACCTCTACCGGGTGATGGGGCTGGCCTGGAACCAGGTCAAAAGCCGCATCGAGGTCTCGGACTTCTACCTCACCGGCTACAGCCTGGGGGCCACCCAGTCGGCCTACGTGGCGAAACTGGATGAGGAAAAAGGCCTGTTCGGGTTCAAAAAAGTGCTGATGATCAACCCGGCCGTGAGCCTCTTCAACTCGGTGAGCATTCTCGACAAGATGCTGGTGGAAAACATCCCCGGCGGACGGGGGCATTTCAATGAATTCTTCGAAAATATGATGAAAAAATTCTCCAGCATCTACCGCACCATGGGGCATGTGGATTTCAGCGGCGACTTTCTCTACGAGGTCTCCAAACGCTATCCACCCAAGGAAACCACCCTGGCGGCCCTGATCGGGATCTCCTTCCGGCTGTCCTCCGCCAACATGGTCTTCACCGCCGACGTGATGACCCACGCCGGGCTGGTGGTGCCCGCCAACCGGCGGCTTTCCGCCTACGACTCGCTGAGCGAGTATCAAAAGGTCACCAACCGCATCAGCTTCAACGACTACTTCAACGATCTGTTCTACCCCTTTTTCCAGGCGCGCGACCCGGGGCTGACCCGCGATGCGCTGATCGCGCAGTCCAGCCTCAAACCCATCGAGGACTACCTCGCCGGCTCCGGCAAGATCGCCCTGCTCACCAATGCCGACGACCTGATCCTGGCGCCCGGTGAACTCGCCTATCTGGAAGCGCTCTTCGGCCCGCGGGCGCAGATCTACCCCACCGGGGGGCACTGCGGCAACATGACCCACGAGGCCGTCACAAACCATATGCTTGAATTCTTTCGGAATTAAGGGGGGTACATGACCATCGTCAAACCGCTCCAGCGATTGTTCCGGCTGGGTCTGCTGCTGGCCTGCCTGGCGGCCCTGGTGGGCTGCGCCGCCGCGCCCGTAAAACCCGAACCGGAAATCCCCCCCAAATACCCGGCCAGCGAGGTGCTCAGGGAAGGCGAAACCTACGCCATCGACGTCTGGGACCCCTGGGAGGGGATGAACCGGCGGATCTACCGCTTCAACTATTACTTCGACAAGTACATCTTTCTGCCTGTGGTGAACGGCTATCAATTCATCACGCCGGATTTCGTGGAGGCCGGCGTGTCCAATTTTTTCGACAACCTCACGGAAATCAGCAACCTGACCAATACCCTGCTGCAGGGCAAAGGCATGGGGGCGCTGAAAACGACCGGTCGCTTTCTGCTCAACTCCACCTTTGGGGTGGCCGGCCTGATCGATGTGGCCACGCCGGTGGGGCTCGAGCGCCAGAATGAGGATTTCGGCCAGACCCTCGGGGTTTACGGGCTCGGCAACGGGCCTTTCCTCGTGCTGCCGATCCTGGGGCCCTCGACCGTGCGGGACACCGGCGGGCTCGTGGTGGACGCCGTGGTCTACAGTGTGATGGTCTCGGCCATCATCAACGAGCTGGACATGGACAGCAGCGACGAGGACATATTGAAGCTCAGCCTGGCCACCCTGCGGGCCATCGACCTGCGCAGCCGCCAGAGCTTCCGCTACTACCGCACCGGCTCGCCCTTCGAGTACGAGTTGATCCGGATGCTCTACATTCGCGCACGGCAGATATTGGTGGAGAACTGACGGCGTTACAGCTTGTCCGTGAGGGCAGAGCAGACGGGGTAAATGGAAAAAGAAAAACCAAGATTGGGAAATGATGATCCGGCAAAGGCGCCACGTTTCTTGATCCGATCCGCCCGATGGGCCTAACACCTTAACAAAAAGGAGAAACCTTATGCGTACCCGAATCACCCTCATGACCATTCTGCTGCTGGCCGCACCATTGCTGGCCATGGCCGACGAGGCCGCGGAGCTGAAAAAGAAAATCATGTTCGACGAGAAAAAGCTGGTCGTCATGGAAAACATGCAATTCACGGAAGCTGAAGCCAAGGGCTTCTGGCCGGTCTACGATCAGTATCAGGAAAAGCTGTTTCAGAACAGCCAGCATTTCGGACGGCTGATCATGTCCTATGCGTCCAATTACCAGTCCCTGACCGACGAAAAAGCCATGGAACTCATGGATGAGTATTACAAAATCCAGGGTGAGCGGCAGAAGATCATGCAGAAATACACCGGTGATCTCAAAAAAGTCCTGCCCGGCCGTAAAATTTTTCGCTACCTGCAGGTTGAGAACAAGCTCGAAGCGATTGCCCGCTTCGAATTGGCGAAAGAGATACCCCTGGCAAAACAGCAATAGCAATCGCTTGTAAATCAAGGCGGAGAGGCAACCCTTGGGGGTGGCGCGGCCTCCGCCTTGAATTCGCTGGTTTGATCTAAAAAGGGCCGACTCTCTGGAAA
>JASFIY010000053.1:0-8261 GCA_050122415.1 Desulfobacteraceae bacterium | reverse complement strand
GCGGACCAGCCAGAGGTGGTCATCGAGGGCATCTGGCAGTCCGTCCTGGGCTGGGAGTCGCGCGGCAGGACGCGCGATTTCGCCCTGGCCTTCGAGCTGCTGGCCAACCCGGTCGCCCCCATGCCGGGTCTGGCCGAAACCCTGGCGGCCCTCCGGGCGGCCCGTCTGAAGCTGGGGCTGATCTCCAACGCCCAGTTTTTCACCCCGCTGCTCTTCAGCCGGTTTCTGGGCGCCGACAGCACCGCCCTGGGCTTCGATCCGCAGTTGGTCTTTTACTCCTACCGCTTTGGGGTGGCCAAACCGTCGCCGCGGCTTTTCCAGGCCGCCGCGGCCGCCTGCAGGCGCAAAGGCCTTGCCCCGGCGGCGGTGCTTTACGTCGGCAACGACGTCCGCAACGACATCCGGCCCGCCCGGCAGACCGGTTTCCAGACCGCGCTGTTTGCCGGCGATCGCCGCTCGCTGCGCCTGCGCGAGGACGACCCCGCCTGCCGCGGGGTGCGGCCGGACCTGGTGATTACGGAACTGCCCCAGTTGATCGCGCGCTGCCTGGCCGCGGAGACCGGCCGACCCGCCGGGTAGCGAAACCCGACCCCGGCCGCCGGACGGCGGCCGCACCGCATTTGCCACCGGCGGCCCCCGGCCGGCGCCGCCACGGATGGAGCCCATGACCCAAACGGACACCCCCCCGCCCCCGGCGGCCCCCATCTACGTTCCCGGGCGCGACCCCGAGGAAGACGCCTGGTTCACGGCCTTTTTCCTGGAAAACCACCTGGACCACTTCGCCTACCCGGACCACGTGGCGACCCCCGAGCAGGTGCGCTTCATGGTCTACACCGAGGAAAACGAGCGCTACTACCCCTGTTCGGACCGGATGTTCAAGGCCATCATGGACCGCAAAAGCTCGCGGATGCTCCAGCAGAAATACCTCGCGGTCTACCAGAGCACACTCGCCCTGATCGAGGCCCTGATCGAGGATGCGCCCGAAAAGGCCTTTCTGGAAGCCCTGATCCGCACCAAGTACCAGCACGAAGTCCGGGACGAGATCATGATCCCGTCGCGCCTGCAGAAGCGCCTGCTCAACATCTTCATCAACCGCACCCAGATCGAGGACCCCTATCTCTTCGAAAAGGCCCGGCGCAACCAATTGGCCGCCAAGATCCTGGCCGGCGAGGGGTTTCAAAAGGCCCTCGACCGGCTGGACCCCAGGGACATGACCCCGCCGCCGCCCACCCTGGGCCAGGTGCGCAAGCTGGCCGAAACCATCGCGCTGCGGCGGCTGATCGCGCTTTCGGCCGAAAGCGCCCTCTGGCAGCATGAACGCGAGGCCCAGCCGGGCGCCGGCGACTTCGAGCGGATCTTCCGGCGCCGCATCACCGGCAACGGGGCCGACCGCTTTTTCAACTTCCTCGGCATCGGCGCCCATGAGCGCCGCGAGACCATCCGCAGCCGCAAGATTCTCTGGCTGGCCGACGAGGCCGGCGAGATCCTGGTGGACCTGCTGATCATCGGCAACCTCACCAAACTGGGCCACAAGGTGATCATCGCCTTCAAGGAGGGGCCGCTTTTCACCAAAATCGACATCCACGACGTGCGCGCCGACCAGATCCTGCGCAAGTCGCTGGCGGGCGCCTACCCCATCGAGGGCGCCGGCCTGGGCAAGAACGAGCTGGCCCAGGTGCTGCGCAGCGACCACCCGATATTCGTGCTCTCCGATGGCACCCGCGAAAACCTCAACTTCCTCCTGGCCAGCACCACCTTCGCCCGGGTGTTCAAGGAGGTCGACGGCGTCGTCTCCCGCGGCCCGGACCAGCAGCGCCGGCTGTTCGACACCCACTTCCAGTTCACCCAGGACATATTCAATATCAGCACCGACGACAGCGGCGCGGTGGTCATCGCCTTCAAGCCGCGGCACCCGGCGGTGATCAAGTTCTCCCACGCCGACCTGGAGGAGAAGGCCCGCGCCATCATCCACCAGATGGCGGCGGCCAAGGCCGCCGGCATGACGGTGATCTTCTACAGCGGCATCATCGGCTCGATCCCCGGCAAGCTCCGGGTGGCCAAACGGATCATGTCGGTCTTCATCGCCCATCTCAAGGAGCAGCTGGCCGACACCTTCATCATCAACCCATCGGAGTACTTCGAGTCCGGGATGGACGCCGACGACCTCATGTACATGTGGGAAATCGTCCAGCGCAGCGGACTCATCGACATCTGGCGTTTCCAGTCCTACGAGGATATCGCGCGGGCCTTCGATCTGCTGGGCCAGAAGGTGCCGCCGGAGTGGGTCGGCAAAGACGCCACCTACAGCACGGGCTGCACCAAGGAGATGAACATTGCCCTCGAAGTTCAGCTCAAGTACCCGGAAATGCAAATCATCGGGCCGCCACGGGAGAAGTTCATGCGGCGCCGCGATTACGGCGTGGGCAAGATGTACGACCAGCGCCTGGCGGTGGCCAAACCACTGGCCCCCATGGGCTGAGCACGGCCCGGTGGCGCGGGGGTCCCAATGAGCCCACCGGCCAACCTCTACCCCGACAGTCCGCGGGTGGCCGTAGGGGCCGTGGTCTTCCGGGCGCAGCGGGTGCTGCTGGTGCTGCGGGGCAGCCCCCCGGGGCGCGGCAGCTGGGCCATCCCCGGGGGCGGCGTGCGCCTCGGCGAGACCCTGAAAGCCGCCGCCGAGAGGGAAACCCGCGAGGAAACCGGCGTCATCGTGCGCGCCGGGGCCCCGATCTACACCTTCGAGGTGGTGGAGCGCGACGCCCGCGGGGCGGTGCGCTTCCACTACGTGATCGTCGACCTTGCCGCCGAGTACGTCAGCGGCGCGCCCAGGCCGGGGGACGACGCCCTGGACGCCCGCTGGGTGTCGGCCGCGGAGCTCGGGGGCCTGCCGGTCAACCCCGCCACCCGCCGCCTGCTGCAACGTGAATTCGGTTTTTCATAAGGAGGGCAAATCTTCCCCATGAACCCCGACCGCGCCCGTTGGAACGCCAAACACCGCCGTAAAACCGGGGAATCGGCACCGGCGGCGGTGGTCCGCCGCTTCTGGCGCCACGCCCCGGGCGGCCGGGCGCTGGACATCGCCGCCGGCGCCGGGCGCAACGCCCGCTACCTGGCCGCCCGGGGCTTCCGGGTGGACGCCGTGGACATCTCGGACGTGGCCCTCGGCGGCATACCCGACCGGCCGCCCAACCTGCGCCCGGTCTGCGCGGACCTGGCATGCTTCGACATCCCGCCGGCCACCTACAGCCTGATCGTCAACGTCCGCTTCCTCAAACGCCGCCTCTTTCCCCAGATCATCGCCGGGCTGGTGCCGGGGGGCCTGCTGATCTTCGAATCCTATCTCGCCGGCAGCGGCCCGGGCTACTGCGCCCCTTCCTGCCGCGACTACCTCCTGGGTCCCAACGAACTGCTGCACGCCTTTCTGCCGCTGCACATCCGCTACTATCGTGAAGCGCTGCTGACGGAGGGCGGGCGGCCGTTTTTCGCGGCCACCCTGGTGGCCGTCAGGGAAAGCCTGATTCCGCCATGAGCCCCCGGGGGGGCGGCGCGGCCGCCCTCAGGCGGCGGGGTTGGCGCTGAGGGCGATGATCCGCCGGGTGGTGGCCTCGGCCGTGTCGGCCAGGGCGTCCAGGGGCAGGAAGCGCTCGGCGTTGGCCGAGAACAGGCAGGTGACGGCGGCGGGGAACTCCTCATCCGCGCGGTAGAGGATGTAGCAGAGCCAGATCTTCGGCAAAGGCCGCACGCAGAAGGCCAGATCCCCGCCCACCGCGGCCGGGGCCGGCCCGCCGTCCAGGGCCGCCACCACCGCCGCCAGGCTGGCTTCCAACCGAGCGGCGTGGGGCACCAGGATCCCCTCGGCATTGACCGCGAAAGCGCCCGCATAGGGCATGCTGCCGGGCAGCTCTTTGAAGGCCCGGAACGGTTCGCGCCGCGCCGCGGCCGGGTGGGCGTGCCGGCCGTAGAGGGAGATCAGGATCCCCAGCACCCCGCTCTGGGGCCGCCCGCCCAGTAAAATTCCCCGAGGGGTGAGCTCACAGTCCTCGCCGAAGGCCCGCAAGGCCACCCCCGCCCCCAGCGGGACGCCCCCGAGGCGGGCGGCCAGATCCGGCGGGGGGGCTTCGAAAAGGGCCTCGAGATTGGCGCGCACGATGCGCGCATAGGGACTTTCCTGCACGGCGGTCTCCTTTCGGGGGCGTGTCGCCCGCCGGGTTTTCTTCAGCGCGGGGCGAGGATCGCCGTCACCCGCGCCAGCTGCTCCTCGGAGTTGAAGACGTGCGGCCCGAAGCGGATCCGCCCCAGGCGCTCGGCCGCCACCACCCCCTGGGCCTTCAGGCGCGCCATCAGTTCGGCCGTGTCGCTGCCCGGCCGCTCGCAGACCGCAACCCCGGTGGGCCAGGCGGGAAAGCGCTCGGCGCACAGGCGGTAACCGTGGCGGCGCAGTCCCGCGCTCAGGGTATCGCAAAGATCGAAGATCCGCCGGCGCACGGCGTCGAAGCCGATCTGCTGGAGATACTCCAGGGCGGCCTTGAAATAGACCCAGTCGTTGAAGTTGGCGGTGGAAAAGGTGAAGCGGTCGGCCGTGGGGTCGAGTTCCCGGCGGTAGGGCAGGTAATCCCGGGGGCGCACCACCGACTCGCTGCCCTGGAAAACCGGCGCCAGCCGCTCCAGGTTTTCCCGGGCGACATACAAAACCCCTAGCCCCAGGGGCCCCATCAACCACTTCCAGGCCGAAAAGGCCATGAAGCCGATCCCCCAGCGGCGCACGTCGATGGGCTGAAGCCCCACTCCCTGGGCCCCGTCCACCACCAGGTCGATGCCCGCGCTGCGGCAGCGGCGGCCGACGGCCTCCAGCGGCAGCGGCATCCCGGTGCACCAGTGCACCGCCGAGAGGGCCAGCACCCGGGTGCGGGGGGTGATCACGGCCGCCAGGGCGTCCAGAAAGCCTTCGGGGCTCTCCGCCATGGGCGCCGTCCGCAGCACCACCCCGCGGCCTTCCAGGTGCCGCCAGGGGTAGACGTTGCTGGGGTATTCGTTTTCCAGCAGGATTACCTCGTCGCCGGGCGACAGAGACAGCCCGTGGGAGATGAAGTTCATCCCCTCGGCGGTGTTGTGGATCAGGGCCAGCTCCTCGGGCGCACAGCCCAGCAGACCGGCCAGAATCGCCTTGATGCGCCCCCGCACCGCCGGGTAGGTCTGCCTTTCGTTGAGAATGCAGCGGCGGGCGTAGTCGCCGAAAAACTCGGCCATGGCCGAGAGAATGTGCCGGCCCGGCGGCGCCACCCCGCAGTTGTTGAGCCAGACGTATTCTTGGTTGACCGGAAAATTGCGGTAGACATCCTCCCAGTTCATGACGGCTCCCCTTCGCGGTCGGGCGCCTGGCCGGCGCCGTCGGAACCGACGGCGAAGCGCCGCCAGTCCACCGGCACGCGCACCGTGCGACCGGCTTTGTTGTGAAACAGCAGGTGGCCCTGGCGGCGGCCCAGCAGGAAAAGCTCCCGGGTGAGGCGGACATCGCTGCGGCAGTAGTCGATGAC
The DNA here is from genome assembly GCA_050122415.1 of Desulfobacteraceae bacterium. Classification (GTDB taxonomy): domain Bacteria; phylum Desulfobacterota; class Desulfobacteria; order Desulfobacterales; family JAABRJ01; genus JAABRJ01. The sequence goes on along the minus strand of JASFIY010000053.1, from coordinate 2,727 downwards.
CTCGCGCACCCGGCCCTCCTTCCACCATCGCAGGGCCTGCAGCCCGTCGCCGATTTTGCGGACGCCCAGCGAGACGTGCGCCAGGTGATCCAGGGACAAGCGGTAGCCCAGGCGGTTTTTGACCTCCTCCAGGATGTCCAGGCTGGGGAGCCGGCGAAAGTCGAAATCGGTGTAGCCGCTGAGCACCCGGTAGTCGAAGCGTTTGCTGTTGAACCCGACCACCAGGTCCAGCTGCCGCATCAGGGCCAGCAGCTCGTCCACCTGGTCCTCCAGGAATTCCAGGTAGGTCTCCCGGCCCGCGTCGTAGACCACCGCGCAGCTGAGTCCCATGCGATCGGCGCGGTGCCAGCCGCCGACCTCCTCGGCCGAGCGCTGGGTTTCAAGGTCGAACACCCCGTAGCGCAGGGCGGCCCGGGGCGCCCGTTTAGAGGCGGGGGGCGCCGCCGGCGGTTTCGCCGCCGCCACGGCCGGGGCCGGCCGTGCGGGCGGTGCGGCGCGCAGCCGGGAGAGCAGAAAGAGCGCGCCGGCCTTGTCGATGGGCCGGTTGCCGGAGCCGCACTTGGGGGAGTGCACACAGGAGGGGCAGCCGTGGTCGCAGGGACAGGCGGCGATCGCCTGCTGGGCTGCGGCCAGCAAGGCTTCCGCTTGCTGGAAGGCCTCCCGGCTCAGCCCGGCGCCGCCCGGGACGGCATCGTAGATGAAGACCGCGGGCCCGCCCACCTGGGGGTGAAAGGGGGTTGCAAGACCGCCCAGGTCGCCGCGGTCGGCCATCACGATCAGCGGCGCAACCCCGATGGCGGCGTGCTCCAGGGCGTGCAGGGCCCCCATGAAATGGCGCTGGTCGGCCTCGGCCGCGCGCTGGATCTCCCGGGGGATCGCGAACCAGACCCCCTCGGTCTCGAAGACCTGGGGCGGCAGGTCCAGCACCAGGACGGCGAGCTTCTCCTGGCCGCGGATGCGGATCTTCTCGTAGCCCGTGACCTGCTCGGTGATCCGCAGCCGGCCGGTGAAGGCCCCCAGCCCCCACGCCGCCCGGGCCCGGTCCACGGAGAGAACACTGGTCTCCTTGTTGGCCCGCACCCGGGTGTAGTAGTCCACCCGCAGCGGTGCGGCGGTGACCGTGCGGCCGGCGATATCCAGGGCCTCCACCCGGAAGCTCCGGCCGCCGTGCAGGTAGATCGCCCCGGGATGGGTTTCGCGAAACGCGCGGTAGGCGTCGATCTCCCCCAAAACCTGGCCGCTTTCGGCGTGGACGATGGTGTAGCGCTCGCCGCCGCCCCTCAGATCCACCTTGCGGTGGGGCGCCCGCCGGGCGGCAAACAGATCACCGCCCGCCGCGCTGCGCAACAGGACCCCGCTTTGTTCCAGCCCGTCCAGGACTTCGGCCGTCCCGGGCGCCTGCAGATAGGGTTCGTCGGCCTTCAGCGGCAGCTCGGCCGCGGCGCAGACCAGATGGCGGGCGAGCACCCCGGGGTTGTATGGGTTGACCACCGCGGCCTCCGGCGGCCGGTTGCGCAGCTCGGCCGGGTTGCGCAGGAAGTACTGGTCGAGGGCGTCTTCGCCGGCGATCAGGACCAGGGCCGAGGGCTGCCCGCTGCGGCCGACACGCCCGCCCCGCTGCCAGGTGGCGACGATCGAGCCCGGGTAGCCCACCAGCAGGCAGAGGTCCAGGTCCCCGATGTCGATCCCCAGCTCCAGGGCGCTGGTGGCGATCACCGCCAGCAGGTCCCCGGCGGCCAGCCGGCGCTCGATCGCGCGGCGCTCCTCGGGCAGCAGCCCGGCGCGGTAGGCGCTGATGCGCCCGGCGAAGGCGCCGGCCTGCTGGGCGGACCAGAGGGCGATCAGTTCGGCCAGCCGGCGCGACTGGGTGTAGACGATGGTGCGCAAGCCCCGGTGGAGGGCGGCCTTGAGCAGCGCGATGGCCGCCCGCGCCGGCCCCTCGATGGGATCCACCAGGACCAGGTGGCGGGGGCCCCGCGGGGCGCCGCTGCGGTCGATGGTGTGGACCTCGAGGCCGGTCAGCTGCCGTGCCAGGGCCCCCGGGTTGCCCACCGTGGCCGAACTCAGGACGACGGTGGGCGCCGCCCCGTAATGGGTGCACACCCGCCGGAGGCGCCGCAGCAGCTGAGCCATGTGGGCGCCGGCGATGCCGCGGTAAGTGTGGAGCTCGTCGATCACCAGGACCCGCAGCCGGGCCAGAAAATCGGACCAGCGGCCGTGGTGCGGAAGAATCCCCAGGTGCAGCATCTCGGGGTTGGTCAAAATCGCGTGGGGCGGGTCGCGCCGGATCTTGCTGCGCTGCCAGGCGCTGGTGTCCCCGTCGTAGATCGCGGCCCGCGGGCCGCCGTCGCCCATGGCCGCGGCCAGCGCCCGAAAGGCCCGCAGCTGGTCCTGGGCCAGGGCCTTCAAAGGAAAAAGGTAAAAGGCCCGGGCGGCGGGGTCGCGCCCGACCTGTTCGAAGAACGGCAGGTTGTAGACCAGCGACTTGCCGCTGGCGGTGGGGGTTGCCACCACGCAGTGCCGACCGGCGCGCACCAGGTCCAGCGCCCGGGCCTGGTGGCGGTAGAGGCGCTGGATGCCCGCGGCCTTCAGCGCGGCGGTCAGCGGCGGCGGCCAGGGGCGCGCCGCCTCGCCCCACCGGGCCGCCACCGGCGGCAGCAGCTCGTGGTGAGCCACCTGGCCCCGGAAGCGGTCGGATGTGAGCAGGGCGTCGATGTACTCCGCTAT
>JASFIY010000052.1:0-8440 GCA_050122415.1 Desulfobacteraceae bacterium | reverse complement strand
CGTCGCGTGGAAATCATTTACGAGCGCCAGGCGATTCAGGAGAAAATGATACAGGGCAAGGCCGCCCGGGGCGGTTGACGAAAGACCCCCGGCCGGGGCAGCCTGCCCTCCCTCCCACCCACCTCACAACCGCCCCCGCCGCCCGAACCCGCCCGCCACCCCTTGAGGACCGATAGTCAAAAAAGGCTTGATTTTACGCCGGCAGACCATTAAATTTCATAATTTTGATTTCTATAGTAAATTTTCGGACGCTGAGAGCTTCCCGGGCCGCCACGCGCCCTTTTTGCAGCCTCCCTCCAGGCTTTCGGCCTGCGCAGGGCGGAAGGAGCCCCGCCAGCGCTAGCCTGCCAGCGCCGCCATGAAACTGAGCATCGAAAAAGTTGCCGAATACCTCAACCTGCCCTCGAGCACCGTGGCGCGGTGGGTTCGTCAGGGTCGCATTCCGATTCAAAAAACCGGTGACAGCTGCAGCTTCGACCGCGCCACCCTGGAGAAATGGGCCCGGCAGCGCAACCTTTTCTTCGGCGTCCCCCAGGAGACCGCCACGCCGGCGCCGGGAATTTACCCTGAAACCCTTCTGACGGCAATGAAACGCGGCGGCCTCGTGCACCAGCTGCGGGCCGACAGCGCCGCGGCGGCATTGCGGGCCGGTGTCGCGCACCTGCCGCTGCTCTCGGACCAAGACCGGGAAATTCTGTTCGACCGGCTGCTGGAACGCGAGCAGCTGACCTCCACCGGCATCGGCAAGGGGGTCGCCATCCCCCACCCCCGCACGCCCCTGGGCGGCGGCGAGTACCCGACCATGGTGACCACCTGCTTTCTGGAGTCGCCGCTGGATTTCAATGCCATCGACGACCGTCCGGTTTTCGTGCTCTTCATCATCCTGTGCCCCACCCTCCAACAGCACCTCCACATCCTCTCGCGGCTGGCGTTCTGCCTGCGTGACACCCGATTCGAGGCCCTGCTGCAAACACGGCCACCATCCGAGAGCCTGCTGGCCAAGGTCCGGGAAATTGAACAAACGCTCGAAGGCAGCGGCCGCTTTTAAGGGGATCTGACGGCATGCGGTTTTGGAAATCCTGGCGCTACCCTGCCGACTGGCCCGTTCCGCGGATGGGCGACCGCCTGCTGCTGATCCTGGCCGGGGCCGTTGTCGGCACCAGCAGCGGCCTGGCCGCCGTGGCATTGAACCGCTCGCTGATCTGGATGCTGCACACGCTGCAGGCCTATCGCCAGTTGTGGTGGTCGTTTCTGCTGCCCGCTGCGGGGGCTGCACTGTCCGCGCTGTTTCTGGAAAAAATCGTCAAGGAGGGCGCCGGCCACGGGGTTCCCGAGGTCATCTACAGCGTGTCGCGGCGGGGCGGCCTGCTGCGCTTCCGCTCCAGCTACTCGCGGCTGGTCTCCAGCTTTCTGACCATCGGCAGCGGCGGCTCGGCCGGGCCCGAGGCGCCGGTGGTGATGAGCGGTGCGGCCATCGGTTCCTCCATCGCCCGTTTTTTCAGGCTGAACGAACGCCAGCGGATCACCTTGGTGGGCTGCGGCGCCGCGGGGGCGATCTCCTCGATCTTCAATGCCCCGATCGCCGGGCTGGTGTTCACCGTGGAGGTGGTCCTGGGGGAGTGGACGGCCCTCAACATCGTGCCGATTGCCATTGCCGCGGTGGCCGGGACCGAAGTCAGCCGGATGCTCCAGGGCAACCAGATCGCCTTCGCCCACCGCCAGTTTCCGGTGGATCTGACGGACAGCCTGGCGACCGTCGGCCTGGCCGTTTTCACCGCCGCGGCGTCGATTCTGCTCACCTGGGCGCTGCGACGCTCACACGGCCTCTCCACCCGGCTGCCGTTTCCGCTGTGGCTGCGGGCGGCCTGCGGCGGGGCGGTGGTGGGTCTGATCGGCTTTTTTTCCCCGGTGGTCATCGGCGAGGGGTACCACTGGGTCCGGGAGATGATCGAGGGGGTCTTCGTTTCGGGCTTCGGCCTTGCACTGCTGTTCGTTCTCGCCAAAATCACGGCCACCGCCTTTACCCTGGGCTGGGGGGGATCCGGCGGGATTTTCGCCCCCTGCCTCGTGATCGGCAGCCTGGTGGGGCTGACCTACCACCGTCTGCTGCAGATCCTGTGGCCCGCCGCCGATTGGATCAACGAGGGCTGCTTTGCCCTGCTGGGCATGGCCGGTATGATCAGCGGCATGCTGCAGGCGCCCTTGACCGGCATCTTTCTGATCACCGAAATCACCGGCGGCTACGGGGTGATCCTGCCGCTTATCATCGTATCGACGCTATCCACCACCATCTGCCACTACCTGGAGCCGGCCTCCTTTTACCTCAAGGAATTGGTGGAACGCGGTCAGCTGCTGCGCCCCGGAACTGACGGCCGGGTGCTGACCGATCTGAGCATCGCCGAGCTGCTCGAAAAGGACTGCATCGCCGTCGCGCCCGACATGCTGCTGGGCGATTTCATCGAAATCGTGCAGAAATCCCGCCGCAACTATTTCCCCGTGGAGGATCCGGCCACGGGAGCCTTTCTGGGGATGCTGCACCTGGACGATATCCGGCCTTATCTCTTCAACCCCGGATTGTATCGTGCCGTGCTGCTGGGCCAAATCATGAAAACCGGCATCCAGACGGTCCACCCGGACGACGACCTGCCCGAGGTTCTCGAGCGCATGGACGTCAACCGCCTCTACAGCATGCCGGTGGTGGCCAACGAGCGTTTTTTGGGCATGATCTCCAAGGCCACCCTGCTGGATCGCTACCGCAAGGAACTCAAGGTCCAGACCACCCTGCAATGAGGTAGGGCAGGCCAAAAGGGGGACTGATTTCCGGCGGCATCGTCCGGGACTGAACGCCGGCTTTTGAAAGGGATTGCCATGGAGACGCGCCTGTTTCACATTTTCAGGAACACCCCGCTGGGACGCGAAACGCTGCTGCAGTCGCTCTATTTCTGCCAAAAGATGGGCACCTCGCTCCTGATCTACATACCGCAGCACACCAAGTTTCTGATGTACTTCGAAAACGACGTGGTTCAGGTGGACCTCGACAGCTCGTATCTGACCGCGCCCCACAGCGCCCGCCGGCATGCAGAGGAACTGGCCGAAGGCTGCGGCATCGTCCCGTCCTTCTTCGAGCCCAAGCATTTCACGGCCTCCACCCTGCCGGACATTCCCACCCACTTCGAGTTCATGTGCTGTCCCCGCAGCATCAGCGACCTGCATTCCAAGATCGGCCTGGGCTATATCGGCCCGCGGGTGCGCCGGATCGTCAAGTCCGCCCGTTTCCCGGTCCTCATGACCAGCGGGGCCCACAAGGAGTGGCAGCGGGTTGCGGTCTTCTTCGGCGGCTCGGCCAACGCCGTCAAAGCCCTGCGGCTGGGTCTGCGGATCGGCCAAAAAACCGGGTGCCCGCTGGATGTGTTCACCCAGGTGGAAAAGGGGGATGAAAAGGATTACCGCGCCGCCGTCGCCTCGGCCGGGCTGGAAGCCGCCGTGGCCGACAGGGTTCAGCGCTGGCGGTTTTTCAAGGAGGGCGGTTTCGAGGAGAACCTCTACGAGGTGCCCCACGACGCCTTGCTGATCGTGGGCGCCTTCGGCCACGGGGTGATCCGGGATGTGGTTTTCGGCAGCATGATGGAAAAAATCCAGTCCATCATGCCCAACAACTTCCTCATCGCCGGCCCCCATTACACGGCCGGCAGCTGAATCGCAACGGTGCCGGTCCCAAACGGCCACCCAAAGGCCCGCCGCGGCCTGCTGATCCTGCATCCCGGGGCCCTGGGGGATGTGGTCGCCACCTTTCCCGCCCTGCTGGAGCTGCGCAGCCGGTTTCGGCCGCTGGCGCTCCTGTGCCAAGGCCATATCGCCGCCCTGGCGTCCCGCCTGGGGGTGATCGATGCCCCCCTGGACCTGGAGTCGTCCGTTTTCGGCGCCCTCTTCGGCGCGCCGGCAGACCCCCGTCTGGCGGGTCTGCTGAGTCCCTACCGGCGGTTGCTGGTTTTCTCCACCCGCCCCCGGCTGGCCGACGACCTGCGGCGCTGTCTGCCCGGCGCGACCCTGCACCCGGTGGCAGCCCGGCCGCCGCTGGGCCGCAAAACCCATGTGCTGCGGCACCTCTATGAGCAGCTGACGGCATGCGACCTGCTGGCCCCGGCTGCCCGACCGGCCCCGGCGACGGGGCCCTTCGGGGCCGCCGCCCGGGAATCCGCACCCCCCGGGGCCCCCATCCTGCTTCACCCGGGTGCCGGCAGCCCGCGCAAACGCTGGCCGCTGGCGTCTTTCCTGACGGTTGCCGCCGGCCTCGAAGCCCGGGGCTTGCAGCCGGCCTTTCTCCTCGGACCGGCGGAAGGGGACCTCGCCGCGGGGCTGCGCAACCCCGAGCGCCCGCTTCACCAGGTGGCGGACCTGCGCCAGTTGCAGCGGCTGCTGGCGGCGTCCGGCGGGCTGATCGGAAACGATTCCGGCATCAGCCATCTCAGCGCCTTTCTGGGCCTGCCCACGGTGGCCGTCTTCGGGCCCTCGGATGCCCGCCGCTGGGCCCCCAGCGGACCGGCCGCGGCGGCCCTGCAGCCTGGGCTGGACTGTCGCGGGTGCTTTGAAATCGCGCCTGAAAACTGCCCAGACCCGGTCTGCCTGAACGGCACCCGCCCGGAGGCGGTGCTGAAAGCCTTTCTGGCGCTTTACCAGCGGGGATTCGGCAAAAAAAGCGGGGACGATGAGAACCACCCGCCACCGCGGGGGTCATCGGGGCAGCGGTTCCAGGAGGGGTTCGCCGCGGAGTAGAAGCCTGGCCGTGTTTACCACCTGGGGGGTGTGGTCGGTCACCACCAGCCGCGGCGCAACGGCTGCAGCAGCCGGGGCGGCCTGCGATTCAAAGGCCTTTACAACCGTTTCGGCCAGAACCGCCGCGGCGTCCACCAGAACCACGGAGCGACCGAGCTTGTGCCCGATGACCGGCTGCAGCAGCGACAGAAAAGCGCCTGCCAAAATCAGGGTGTCCACCTGGTGAACTTTCAAGGGGTGAAGGCATTTCTTGACGATCCGCGGCGTTTCCGGTTTTTTCAGCCAGCCGGCGCAGATCAGGCTGTTCAGCAGCGGGCAGGCCCGGGAATGGACCCGGACGCCGGGCGAGAGGGCCTTCAAGCGCGCCGAATAACCCCCGCTGGCCACGGTCGCCGGCGAGGCCAGCACCCCGATGGCCCCGCGGCGGGAGCACGCCAGGGCGCGGCGGGCAGCCGGCTCCAATGGGTCCCAGATGGGAACCGGCGTGCGTTGGCGCAGCTCGCCGGGCAGGCAGCTGGCAATGGTGCTGGAGGCGATCACGATGGCGCGGGCGCCTTGGCCCAGCAGGTAGTGCAGGCCCTCGGCGGCAAAGCGGCCGACCGTCTCGGGGCTTTTTTCCCCATAGGGGCTGCGCGCGGTGTCCCCCCAGAAAAGCAGGGGCGTCGCCGGAAGTCCCGCCGCCAACGCCCGCACGAGGCCCAAACCGCCGACCCCTGAATCGAGAATCCCGATCACGGCGCCTCCGCCGCCGGCGGGTTGCCGCCGGCAACGGCCGCATGGTATAGTAGCACCGTCAGCATGTCCGACCTTCCCACCGCCTCAAGGAGGATGCCATGCCCCCGACCGGGGAACACCCTGCGATGAACCAGAAAATTTTTGGGCTGGGTTTAGCGGTTGAAACCGTTTCGCTCTACCTGCTGTGCTGCGCCCTGGCCGATCAGGGGACGGCCATCACCCGGGAGAATCTCCAGCAGGTCTGGAACGACAGCCCCCAGCGCCTTTCCCACGGTCTGAGCGAGCTGGCCGCCCGCAGGATTCTCGAACCGGCCGGCAGCGGCTTTCAGCTCAACCCGCCGGGCCAATGGCAGGCCTAAGGGCCGCTGTTCTCGGGGGCCGCCGCCAGAAGCCTGGCGACGCTCGCCGCGATCTGCTGCGGGCTGAAATCGGTGCGCATCCCCGGGCAGGAGGCCGCCATGGCAAACCAGTTCTCCGGGTGGCGCGCGACGCTCCGGATAAACGGCCACTGCCGGCACATGCGCGGTTTCACCGGGTGGATCGCGCACAGCGCGTCGCGCCAGAAAACGCAGTAGCCGTTTGGGCCCTGCCCCAACACCCAGCGCGAACCGGACCGCTGGCAGTAGCGGGCGATGAAGCGCTCCGGCGCCGCCCTGAGGTAGCGGGCGATCGCCTGGATGTCGCTTTGCGAAACATAGGTGCCGCCAAAACCCTTGCAGCAATCGCCGCACTGCCGGCAGGTGAAAAGTGCCTCGGGCGCTAAAGGCGTCTCAGACACGGTGGCGGCCCTCCATGGCCCGCTTGAGGGTTACCTGATCGACGTATTTGAGGTCGCCGCCGACGGGCACCCCCGAAGCAATCCGGGTCATCTTGAGGCCGCTGCCCGCCAGACGCTGGGCGATGTAATCGGCGGTGGCCTCGCCCTCGACGCTGATGCTCGTCGCCAGGATGACCTCGTCGACCTCCCCGCCGCCAACCCGCGCCACCAGCTCCTCGATCCGAATCTCGCCCGGCCCGACGCCGTCCAGGGGGGAGAGGACCCCCTGGAGGATATGGTAAACGCCCCCAAACGCCCCGGACTTTTCAATCGAGACCATGTCCGCCTGCTGCTCGACCACGCAGACCTGCCGACTGTCGCGCGCCGGATTGCTGCAGATGCGGCAGAGGTCCCCGTCGCTGAGGGCAAAGCACCGGCGGCAGAGGCTGATGCGCTCTTTGATTTCCTGGATGCTGCGGGCCAGCGCGAGAGCCTCGCCGCGGGGCGCGCGCAAAACGTGGAGCGCCAGCCGCTCGGCGGTTTTTTCGCCGATCCCCGGAAGGCGGGCGAAGTTCTGGATAAGCGCCAGGATGGCGGCGGGATAGTGGTTCATCTCACACCAGTCCCGGGATCTTCATCCCCCCGGTGAGTTTGCCCATTTCCGCGGAAATCATCTCCTGGGATTTGGCCAGGGCGTCGTTGACCGCGGCCAGGATCAGATCCTGCAGCATTTCGACGTCCTCGGGGTCGACGACCTCTTTTTCAAGCAGAATCGAGACGATCTGCTGCCGCCCGTTGGCCACCACCCTGACCATCCCGCCGCCGGCGGTGGCCTCGACGGTTTTCTCCGCCAGCTCCTCCTGCATCTTGAGCATCTTGGCCTGGAGTTTCTGGGCCTGTTTCATCATGTTGCCTATATTTTTCATGCTCTCGGCCTCCTTGGGTTGAAAGGGAATGCCCGCGGGCGGGGCCTGGGGCTGGGGGCCCCGGCAAAAAAGATGACGCCTCCGGAGGCATCCTTCCTTGCCCCGATGTTAAAGGATCTTGACCTCCACCACACGGCCGTCGAAGACTTCGATGGCTTCGGACACCAGCGGGTGGTGGAGCGCCTCGTGCTTCAAGCGGGCGGCCTCGCGCTGCTTCTCACGCTCATCATCGCGGGCCTGCTCCTGGGTCCTGAGGACCAGTTTGCGGGGGCCGCCGAAATACTCGCTGCAAAGCGCCTCGATGAGCGCAATGCTCTCCTTGCGCCGCACCCGGTCCAGGGAAAAGGTGCTGCCGCAAAGCTGGATTTCGACCACCGTCTCGTCCACCCGCAGCAGGTCGCCGGCGGCGAGCACCGCCTTGAGGGCGGGATCGCGCCCGGAGAGTTTCTGCAGCACGTGCTGCCAGCTTTGCGCCAGGCTTTCATCCGGCTCGTGGTGGGTCTCGGCTGCCGGGGTGGCGGGCGGCGGCGAAGGGGGCGCCGGGGTTGCCCGGACCTCTTGCCGGGGCACGGCGCTTTGGGCCGGCGGAGTGCCGGCAGGCGGCTCCGCCAAACCGTTCCGCAGCCCGTCGATCTTTGCGATCAGGGCCTCGATGGGCAGCACCGGGGCGGCCTGCAGCATCCGCACAAAGGCCATTTCAAGGACCAGCTTGGGCTGCGCCGCATACTTCAAGGCGCCTTCCTCGCGCAGCAGCAGCTCGAAGACCTGCTCCAGCCGGGCGGCGGGCACGTCGGTCACCTGGGACTGCAGCTGGGCCAGCTCATGCCCCGGCAGCTCGATCAAACGCTCGGGGTTGCGCCCAATCTTGGCCACCAGCAAGTTGCGGAAATGCTCGAGCAGATCGCCGTGGAGCTTTTTCAGGTCGTGGCCGCGATCGTAAATCTCGTCCAGCTGCTCCAGGACCGCAGACAGATCGCGGCCGAGGACGGCGGCGGCGAGATCGTGCAGGACCTTGCGGTCGATGACGCCCAAGATCTCCGGCACCTTGCGGGGGTCGACCCCGGCGGCGGCATCGGCGCTGGCAATCACCTGGTCCAGCAGACTCAACGCGTCGCGCATGCTGCCGCCGGCTTCGCGCGCGATCAACCCCAGGCTTTCGGGTTGCACCACCACCTCCTGGCGGCGGCAGAGGGTTTGAAGATGCGCTGCGATGGCCGTCAGATCGATGCGCCGCAGGTCGTGGCGTTGG
>JASFIY010000051.1:0-8445 GCA_050122415.1 Desulfobacteraceae bacterium | reverse complement strand
GCTTGGCGTCGGCCACCAGGCTCGGCGAGTTGATCTCTTGGCCGACCCGCACGGCGTAGGTCGAGTAGGCAAACGCGACCCCCATGGCGCACAGCACGCTGGCCGCTGTTACAGGGACGTTGCGCAGCTCCGCGGCGCCCCCGTGAATGGCTTCCATGCCGATTTCGTAGCCGGCGTAAAGAATCGCCAGGGCCACGCCCACCGCCGCCAGGTTTTCGACCTTGTAAAGCCCGTAGGGAAAGGACCGGGTTTTGCGCTTGGCGATGAACAGCCCCCCCAGGACCGTGGCGGAAGCCACGACGTCCGAGAGCGAGTGAAAGGCATCGGCCTTGAGGGCGATGCTGCCGGAAAGCCCAGCAAAAAAATACTTGATGGCGAACAGCAGCAGGTTGACCCCGATGGCCAGCAGGGCCACCTTTTCCCCTTTTTCCATCAGATCACTTCCCCTGGGTAGGGTTCTCGAGATCGTCGGCGATCCCCGTGAGGGTTTTCAGGGCCTCGTCGTAGTCGTAGGCGGCGATCTGGTTGGCGAGATTCTGGAACCGGGTGCTGTCCAGGTGCCGCCCGACGGCCTGCAGGTGGGTTGCGATGGCCTCCGGGTCGGCCAGTTCTAAAGCCGCGGCCAGTTTGACGACCAGCGGCCGGAGTTGCTGGGGGTCGATCGGCGGGCTGGGGCTTGCCGGCGGCGCACCGGGAGTCTGCCCCGCCAGCTGCTGCAGGGAGTCCAGCACCTGGCGCAGCGCGCTTTGCAGCCGGTGGATGGCCGCTTCGTCCGGGGCCTGGGCCCGGCACTGGGTCTCCAGCGCCTGGGCGGCGGCCTTGAGCTCCGCTGCACCGATATTGGCGGCGCTGCCGTTTAAGCGGTGCGCCAGCTGCTGCAGGCTGCGCCAGTCCTTGCGGGCCGCCAGGTCGGTGAGCCGGGCGGGGGTGTCGGCATTGTCCCGGGCAAAGCCCAGCAGAATGCGCCGGAAAGAGGCAGGGTCGATGGCCAGATTGCCCAATGCTTCCCCGATGCGGATCCCCGGCAGCGCCGCCGGCAGCCCGCCGTCGGGCCCTTCGGGGGCGGGGGCCGCCTGGCTGCGGGGTGTCTCGCGCCCGTGCGGGGCGAACCCCTCGGGGCCGGCCCGGCCTTTGACGGCTTTCCACAGGGTGCGGAACAGCCGGTCCTGCTGAATGGGTTTGGCGATATAATCGTCCATCCCCGCCGCCAGGCATTTTTCATCGTCGCCCTTCATGGCGTGGGCCGTCATGGCGATGACCGGCAGGCTGCTGAAGCGCGGCTCGCGACGGATCCGGCGGGTGGCCTCGTAGCCGTCCATCCGGGGCATCTGGATGTCCATCAGGACCGCATCGTAAGGCGCCCGCTGCAGCGCCGCCAGCGCCTCCTCGCCGTTGGCGGCGATCTCCACGAGGATGCCCGCCCCCTCCAGGACCGCCTGGGCCACCTGCTGGTTGGTGGTGTTGTCCTCCACCACCAGGACGCGGCAGCCCTTGAGGCGCGTTTTGTAGATCGAGGCCATGGTGGTGATCGGCTGATGCTCCCGCACGGCGCTCGGTTCGCCTTGGCCGAAGGCGTCCATGATGGCGTTGAAGAGGGTCGAGGGGTAGATGGGTTTGGTGAGAAATGCGCTGATGCCGACTTTTTGGGCGTCCTGGCGCTCGTTTTCACGACCGAAAGCCGTCATCAGAATGAGGGGCAGGGTGAGCTTCAGATCGCCGCGGATCCGGCGGGCGGTTTCGATGCCGTCCAGTTCGGGCATCAGCCAGTCCAGGATGACCAGTTGGAAAGGGTCCGGGCGGGACCGGTTGTGGGCCAAAAGTCTCAGCGCCGTCGGACCCGAGGAGACCGTTTCGACCTTGAAGCCGAAGGAGTCCAGGGTCTTTTCCATGATGGCGCGGCTGTCCGGACAGTCGTCGACCACCAGGACGTTGGCTCCGCGCACTTCAACCGGCAGGGTGGGCGGCCTTTCGCGCTCGGCCGGCTGCCGCTGGAAGGGCAGGCTGAAGCTGAAGGTGCTGCCCTTGCCGGGCTGGCTTTCCACGCGGATCGTGCCGCCCATCAGGTCCACCAGCTGCTTGCAGATGCACAACCCCAGGCCGGCGCCCTCGTATTTGCGGGCGATGGAGGCGTCGGCCTGGCTGAAGGGTTCGAAGAGCTTGGGCAGATACTCCGGGGCGATGCCCACGCCGCTGTCCTTGACGAAGAAGGTCAGCAGAACCCCCGCGGGCGACGGCTGCGAGGGGTGGGCGCCCACCAGGATGACGCCCCCGGAGGGGGTGAATTTGACGGCGTTGTCCACCAGGTTTTTAAAAATCTGTTGCAGGCGCAAGGGGTCCCCCACGAGGGCCCGGGGCGTTTGGGGGTCCAGATCCACCAGCAGCTCGATGCCTTTTTCGCCGGCCTTGGGGCCGAAGAGGTCGGTCACCCGGTCGAGGACGTCCTCCAGCCTGAAGGGCCGCGACTCCAGATCGAGCTTGCCGGCCTCGATTTTCGAAAAGTCCAGGATGTCGTTGATGATGCCCAGCAGAGAATAGGCCGAGGCGGAGATGATCTTCAGGTAATGTTCCAGCTTGGGCGAGAGCTCCTCGCTCAGGGCCAGATCGGTGGCGGCGATCACCCCGTTCATGGGGGTTCGGATTTCATGGCTCATGTTGGCCAGAAATTCGCTTTTGGCCCGGGTTGCAGCCTCGGCCGCCTCCTTGGCTTCGATCAATTTGCGCTCCACCAGCTTGCGTTCGCTGATGTCGCGCAGGATCCCGATGGCGTTCCAGCGGCCCTTGAGTTTGACGGCTGAAACCGACAGCTCGATGGGGAATTCCTCCCCGTCTTTGCGAAGTGCCGAAAGCTCCAGGGTCTGGCCGATGACGGGGCCCTCCCCGCTGGCCTGGAAGGCCCTGAAGCCCTGTCGGTAGCGCTCCCTGAAGCGCTCCGGGGCCAGCCACAAATGCAGTTCGCGCCCCAGAGCCTCCTCCTGGCTGTAGCCCAGGACCTTTTCGGCCGCCTGGTTCCAGAAGGAGATGCGCCCCTCGTGGTCCATCATGATGATGGCGTCCTGGGCCGAGGAGCTGATCTTGCGAAATTTTTCCTCGCTCTCCTGGAGGGCCACCACGGCCTCGTTGCGCGCCGCCTCGACCTCGATCCCGTGCAGCGCAAAGCCGATGTCCTCGGCCACCTCGCTGAAGAGGGCCTGCTCTTCCGGGTCCCGGGCCAGCTCCCGGGGGATCGAAACCGAGAGAAACCCGTAAATCCGGCCGGCGTGGGCCAGCCGCACGGTCATCGCCCCGCGGCCGCTGTACTTGCGCGCCAGGGAGCAGTCGGGGCAGTCCACCAGCGGGTTCTCGGTGACCACCACAGCGTCTTGATCCAGCGCCAAATGTCCGCAGCGGGTCAATTCACCCTGTTTCAGCCGGTCCACCAAGGCCAGAAAATCCGGATCCAGCCCGGCCTGAACGGCCTTCGAGAACCCACCGTCGGAATCCAGCAGAACGATCCAGGCGTTGTGGTAGCCGCGGTTTTCGATCAGGTTGTCGCAGACCCCCTGCAGCAGCCGATCCGGATCCTTCTCGCGGGTGATGAGTTCATTGACCCGCCGGATGGCCCGCAGCACCAGGTTGAGATGTTCGATTCGCTTTTTCACGGACGCCCTTTCGGGTAGGTGGCCTGAATGTGCGCCGTTGCGGCGGGGCAAGTGCCGCTAAACGCCCGGCTTTTGGCGACAGCCTTCTCGTCGGCCCCAAGGCGGTTGCCGGCTTGAAACGCCCCCGTTAAACCGCCATGCCCCGAAGCGCTTTGGGATCCGTTACGACAACCACCGGACATTCCGCCCGCAGGCTGACGTCCTCGACCGTGCTGCCCACATGGAATTTGGGCCCCTTTTCTTTGGTGTGCGAGCCCATGGCAATCAACTGGATGTTTTGGTCGAAGGCGAATTTGAGGATTTCCGAAAAAGGCTCGCGATCTTCGGCCAGGTGCGTTTGATACGGCAGGTTGTCGGGGACGGCTTCGCAAAATTTTTCGAGCTTTTTCATCAATTCCCCAGCGGCCGCAGGAGATGCCGACGGCAGTGCTTCAGCCGCTGCAAGGGGGGCGTGCGCATGAAAGATGAAAAGTCTGGAGCCGTAGTGATGCGCCAATTTTTTTGCGAATTCCAGTGCATGCCGGCAGGACTCCGAAAAATCGACACAGACCATCACGTTTTGGAAGTTCAGACGGTCCTCGGGAACGGGGTGCTGGATGATCATCACCGGACAGCGTTCATGGGTGATGACCCCCTGCAGCGTGCCGCCGATGCTGCCCCTTGCCCTGACCACCCCCTTTTGTTCGGCCGCGCCGGTGTGGGGGCCTAGAACGATGAGCTGGGCTCCTTTATCCTGGGCACGTTTGAGGATTTCCTCCCAAGGGTATCCCAGGGCGATTTCGATCTCGTGGGCCTTACATTTTTTTAAAACACTTTGGCAATTTCGATCAAGCGCTTCTTTCACGGTCTGTTGATATTCAGGGGTTGCAAGGATTTCTGCGCCGGTTTGGAAATCCGCGACGAAATTTCGATAAATCGAAGACGTGGATTCCAGAACATGCAGCAGACACAGCGTCGCCCCCTCACGGGCCGCAATCGCCGCGGCCGTTCGGACCTTGGCATCACAAAAAGACAAAGTGTCGGTCGCCACCAGAATTTTTTCAAACATGGTCCCTCCTTTCAAAACGGATCACGCTGCCCGCGCCAATGGTCACATAATCGCGGCCGTAGGCGTTTTTGAACAGGCCTCTGGCCGTATCCCCCGAACAATGGCAGGGGCCCACAGAGGTCACCCCGAGTTTTTTAAAGCCGGTGATGATTTCGGCCAGTTGGTTCTCCCCCAGACCCCCCAGATGAAATCCACCCATAACAAAATAAACATTGGAACCGAGGATTGCTCTGGCCGCCGCCACGATTTTTACGATCCCGGGGTGGGCGCAGCCCGTTATCAGGACGGTTCCCATCTCAGTGGGTATCATCAGGGACTGCTCTTTGATCCAGGTGCCGAGCTCCCCGGTGCTGTAAACACCGTCGGCGATCTTGGCGGCCGACCGCAGGGCTTGGGCCCTGACGCCGCTTCGGTTCAGCCCAGCGCTGAACTTGGCCGGAAACGAGGCCGGATAGCAGACCGTGGCGTGTTTGTTTTTTTGAAGCAGGTGCGCCAGGCCGCCGGTGTGGTCGCCGTGAAAATGGGAGAGAAAAATCACCCCGATTTCTGCGGCGGCGATCCCCAGTCGCCCCAGATTGCCCAACAGGATCGTGCCGTCGCCGCCGGTGTCGAAAAGAATGGGCTGCGGGGTGCCTTTGATCAGGCAGGCAAACCCCCAGTCGGGGGCAATGCCGGGTGCACCGGGGTTGTAGTCGTAGACCACGGTGATGCGCAATTTTTCAATTGGAATTCGCTGGTGGCGGGTCATCATGGGGGCGCGTCCTTTTTGGGGTCTTGATCAGATCGGCAAAAATTTCCCCCAGCAGGCGGTAGTTGCGGACCAGGACCGGTTTGATGGCCGGGTTGTAGAGGGCCGCTGCGGGGTGCCGCAGCGGCAGGAGGATGGCGTCGCCCACCGCCACCCTTTGGCCGTAGAGGCTGCTGAATTCCGCTTTGGGCGGCAGCGCCAGGCCGTACCTGGCAAAGAGGAAGCGGATCGCAAAAAAGCCCAGCGAGGCCACCACGGTCGGGCGGATCAGGGCGAGTTCGCGCTCCAGCCAGCGGCTGCAGCTGGCGATCTCGTCGGCTTTGGGGCGCCGGTATTTGGGCAGCATGCACTTGACGAGGTTGGTCATGTAAACCGCGCGCCGGTCGATGGCCGCCGATTGCAGCAACTCGTCGAGTACTCGGCCGGAAGGTCCGATGAACATTCGGCCCTCGCGGTCCTCCACCCTCCCGGGCGCCTGGGCGAGCAGCAGAAGATCCGCACCCGCTGGACCCTCCCCGCAGAGGGCGTGGATGCGGGTTTCGGCCAGCCTGCAGCGGGTGCAGCCGCGGATCGCTCGATTCAGGCTTTTCAGGGAATCCCGCACTCCCATGGGAGGCCTGCCGTGCGCATCGGGCATGAGGTTGTTTCTCTTACAGCCGGGGGTCGACGTGGCCGGGGCCTCCGCACTCCGGAAGGTAGCAGGTGACGTTCCTGAATTCGCATTTTTGACCGCACTGGGGACATGTCACGGGGGCTTTGGAAGCGGTGATGAGAAAGCCGCAGTGTCCGCATTTCCAGTAGGTCAGCCCGCACTTTGGACAAATATCCCCGACGAATTTCCCCGAGGATTCGTAACCACAGTGGGCGCAGGTATATTTTTGGGGGTCGTCGGCCATTTTGGGGCCCTCCTTTTTGAATTTTTCATGGGGCTTACGGTTTGCCCGGTCTGGGGGCGAATTTGCCGTGCCAGGGGCGCATCACACCCCCCTATCGGGATTTTCGGGCCTGCAGACGCGGCGATCCAGCCGTTTTCGGATGGCAACGGGAATCGCGTTTCCGCAGGCCTCAAAGGCCGGGGCGACTAAAGCCCCACACCCTCAATCCTCTGACCGCACTCGGGACAGCGGCCTTGCTGCAGCCGGTTGCGGACAGATCCCCTTCCAGATCGCGCGATGACCACCGCTTTGCATCCCGGGCAGGTGGTGTGGGCGCCCGCCTCACCCGGGACGTTGCCTTCGTAGACGTGGCGCAGCCCCGCCTGCAGGCCGATTTCGCGCGCCCTGCGAACGGTCGCCACCGGGGTCGGGGGCACATCCGACAACTTGTAGGCCGGGTAGAAGGCCGAAACGTGCCAGGGCACCTCCTCACCGACCCCTTTGACAAAACCCGCGATCTCCGCCAACTCCTGCGGGCTGTCGTTCAACCCGGGGATAACCAGGGTGGTGACTTCCAGCCAGACGCCCAGCGATTTCATCCGGGCGATGGTTTCCAGCACCGGTTTCAGCCGGGCGCCGCAGATTTCGTGGTAAAATTTTTCCGTAAAGGCCTTCAGGTCGATGTTGACGGCATCCAGCAGGGGGGCGATCCGGCGCGCGGCCGCCGCGCTCATGTAGCCATTGCTGACAAAGACGTTTTTGATGCCGGCCTGGTGGGCCTGAATGGCCGTGTCGTAGGCAAATTCGAAAAATATGGTGGGTTCGGTATAGGTGTAGGCGATCGCGCTGCAGCCGGCCGCCTGCGCCGCGGCGACGATCTCTGCGGGCGAACGGTCCTCGCCGCCGATCCGGCCCGAACCCCGGTGGGGGGCCTGGGAAATTTCAAAATTCTGGCAATGCCGGCAGCGGAAATTGCACCCCACCGTGCCGATCGAATAGGCCCGGGAGCCCGGCAGAAAGTGGTAGAGCGGTTTTTTCTCGATGGGGTCGACCTGGGCGGCGATGACCTTCCCGTAAACGAGGCTGTAGAGCTTTCCCGCCTGATTTTGCCGCACGCCGCAAAGCCCCCGTTTGCCTTCGGCGATCCGGCAGTGGTGGTGGCATAGATCACAGCGGACTTGGTTGTCGTCCGCGGCTTGATAGAAAAGGGCCTCATGCATGGCGGCACCTCGCAACCTGGCGTGACCCTTGAGGCGCGCCCAAGCGCGCGTCAAGGGGTCGACGCAACCCGTTTCTTGCGCTTGCCGCCGGTGGATCGGCCTCACAGCCGGCCGGCGGCATCACGGCCGTATCATGGCGGCGCCGCATTTGGGGCAGCGCGCCTCGAAACAGGGCATTCCCGGGCGGTGGGGCGTCCGTTCGCCGCAGGCCGGGCAGACGCAATCGCCCCCGGGCCCGGCGCCGAAACCACCACCGCCGCCTCGCCGGCCCCCGCCGCGCCCCATACCGCGACCGCCGCCGCGACCCATGCCGCCGCCACCGCCGCGGCCCGCGGCCATGGCACCCGGGCGTCCGCCGCCGGGGGCGGCTGCCGTCGGCCCGGACGCCGGCTCCGCAGCCGTCTGCAGCTCCCCGCGTTGATGCCGCTGCAGGGCCTCGCGCACGGTGCCGGAGACTCCGGTGTGCATCTGCACCCCGGCCGCCGTCAGCACCTGGGTCGCGTTGGGCCCCAGACTGCCGGTCAAAACCGCCTTGACACCGGCATTGGCGACGATCTGGGCGGCCTGCACGCCCGCCCCGCCCGCGTTTCCGGCGGCGGTGTTTTCCAGCACCTCAAAATCTTCGGTGGCCGGATCGACCACGATAAAGCACAGGCAGCGCCCGAAGCGCGCGTCAACCGGTGAATCCAGATCGCGTCCCGTGGATGAGATCGCTATTTTCATCATTCTCCTCCCTTTCTCAACGTACTTGGGTTGTGGGGAAATCCCTTGAAGGGGGCGGATCGGGCCGCTCGTCTTCTCGACCATCCCCAGCACCGGAACCGAAAGCCGCTTGCTGAAGTTCAGCGTCTTGGGGGAACCCCGCAGCGTGTCATTCTGAAGGGTGGTCACGATGCCGGTGCCGTGATTTCAGGCC
>JASFIY010000050.1:0-8504 GCA_050122415.1 Desulfobacteraceae bacterium | reverse complement strand
ATGCCCTGCGCGGTCGATCAGGGTGACCCCGTAGCCGTTTTCGGCCAAGTCCAGGGCCGCCCGGATGCCGGCAATCCCGGCGCCGACGACCATTGCGCTGCCGATTTTTCGTTTCATAGCTGGCCTCTGTTGGGGGTTGCCACCGGGCCGGTGTCGTCCTTGCGGCCGGTCGGGCCGCGGGGCTACAGGCCGGCGACCTCCCCGAATTCATCCTCTTTGAAGACCGCCAGCGGGGGCGCTTCTTCCAGGTTGCGGCCGGCTTCGTACCCAAACGCCGCCTGGGTTCGGTGCGAGACGCTGCGAAAGAGCTCCATGACGGCGATGTCGTTGGGGCAGGCGTTGGAGCACTGGCCGCAGCCCACGCAGGACGTGCTGATGTGGGCGAGCCGCGTCAGGTGAAAGAAAATCGTGTCGGTGGGCATCTTGACGGCTCCCTTGCGATGGGCCCACTTGAGATACTGAAACGGTTCGTGGTCGAAGACGTCGGTGACGAAAACACACTCCCGGCAGTAGCACACCGGGCAGGCCACCCGGCAGTTGAAGCAGTTGACGCAGGCGGCCAGATAGGTGCTGAGTTTCTCCAGGCTGCCGGTTTGCTCCCGGGTGGCGGCGAACATCGCGTCGCGGCGCGCGCTGCGCTTGGCGACCAGCGCGGCAAGCGCCGCCGAGCGTCCGGTGGGGGCCTCCGCGGCCGCCGCCCCGAGCTGCTCGAGAAGCGCCTCCCCCTTGGGGGTCCGGGCCTCGGCCCACAGCGGCCCCCCCGGGGCGGCGCCGTAAAGCCCGATCCGGATGTCGGCACCCTCGGCTGCGGGGTGTTCGCAGACCCGGCAGGCCGGCGCCAGATCGAATTCCGCCGGCGGCCTTCCCTCCGCCAGGATGCTGCGGCAAAACGCGGCCGTGGCCTCGGCGCCGATTTTCGCCGCATAGCGGGTGTAGTCGCGGTTGGTGAGGGCGCCCAGGCAGTCGGTGCCGATCAAAATCAGGTCCTCGGTGCTGGCCTGTTTGAGTTTGACCAGTTCGACCAGGGCGCGGATTTCGCACGGCCGCAGGACCGCCGCGATCCGGCCGCCGGCGCCGCGGCGGGTGAGGCGCGCCGCCAGGCGCGCGGCGTTTAAGGGAAAGGCCGGCGCCAGGGGGTCGGCTGCGTCAAGCCTGGCGGGATCCGACACCAGGGTCGGCATCACCCGCGCTTTCATCGGCAGGTGCAGCGGCACCAGCAGGGCGCTGACCGCCTCCTGGGTCAGCACCGATTTCAGGAAGCTCTGCAGCCCCGGCAGGATATCGCCGGCGGTCACGTCGATTTTCAGCATGCGCGCCATGGGGTCCTCCCCAGGGGCCCAATCGGATGGCCCCGGTTTGCAGGCGGTGAGTTCAGATCACCATTTGGCTGCGGGCCTCGCTGGGGCCCAGGGTCTTCAGCCGCGCCACCAGTTGGGTGATGGTGTCGGCAAACTGGATGCCGTCGCTGGCGCCGATCCAGGTGAGTTTCAGCCGCTCGGGGGCGAACCCGAACTGCGGCAGGATCTCCTGGAGGAGCTTGATGCGCCGGCGGGCCTTGAAGTTGCCGTTGATGTAGTGGCAGTCGCCCGGATGACAGCCGCTGACCAGCACCCCGTCGGCCCCTTCCAGCAGGGCCTTGATCACGTATTTGGGGTCCACCATGCCCGTGCACATCACCCGCACCAGACGCACGTTGGGCGGATAGCTCAGACGCGAGGTGCCCGCCAGGTCGGCGGCCGTGTAGGTGCACCAGTTGCAGACAAAGGCGATCAGGGTGGGTTCGAAAGCGTCCATGGTTGCCTCCAGTGTCAAGAGGAGGGGGCAGCGGCTGGCCAGCCCGGATCACGGGCTACGGGCCGACCTCATGGAGGGCGTCCATGATCCCGTCCAACTCCGAAAAAAGCTGTACTTCCTTGAAATGCCGAACCTGGGCGGCGCTGCTGGGGCAGAAGCCGGCGCAGCTGCCGCAGCCCTTGCAGAGCGCCTCGTTGATCACCGAGACCTGGCGGCGCGGGTCGAACTCGATGGCGCCGTATGGGCACAGCCCGATGCAGACCTGGCAGCCGGCGCAGATGTCGGGGTCGATCCAGGAGATGGCCGAGGGGATTTCCACCCGCCCCCGGGTGGAGAGCGCCAGGGCCTTGGCCGCGGCTCCCGATGCCTGGGCGACGGTGTCGGGGATATCCCGCGGGGCCTGGCAGGTGCCGGCCAGAAAGACGCCGTCGGTGGCGGTGTTCAGCGGCGCCAGCTTGGGGTGTTCCTCCAGGAAAAACCCGTCGGCACCCTGATTGACCCCGAAAACCCGGCCCACCTCGGCGGCGTCCGCGCGGGCCTCCATGGCGGTGCACAGGATGACCATGTCCACCGGCACCCGCATGCGGCGCCCCAGCAGGGTGTCCTCGGCGATGGCCACCAGTTTGCCCCTCTCGGAGGGCGCCTCGGCCTGGTCGGTGATTTCGGCCACCTTGCCGCGCACGAAGATCGTGCCCTCCTCCTGGCAGCGGCGGTAGAATTCCTCGTAGCCTTTGCCGAAGCAGCGCTGGTCGATGTAGAAGTCGTAGACGGCCGTGTCGTGGCCGACCTTCTCCTTGAGCAAGTGGGTGTATTTCAGCGCGTACATGCAGCAGACCCGCGAGCAGTACTCGTGGTAGTTGACGTCCCGGCTGCCGACGCAGTGGAGGATGGCGACGCTGCGGGGCACCCGGGTGAACTCCCCGTTTTCGTCCCGAATCAGGATTTTGCCGCCGGTGGGGCCGGTGGCGTTGCTGAGGCGCTCGAATTCCAGGCCGGTGAAGACATTGGGCAATCGGCCGTAGCCCAAGGGATGCATGGGGCTGGGGTCGAGGGTGTCGTAGCCGGTGGCCAGAATGATGCTGCCCACCTGGATTTCCAGGGTTTCGGGCTGCATGTGGTGGTCGATGGCCCGGGCCTCGCAGACCTTGACGCATTCCATGCACTCCGAGCAGACCCCGCAGTTGAGGCAGCGCTCGGCTTCCCGGCGGGCCGCTGCGGGCGCCACCCCCGAGGTCACCTCGGCGAAGTCCCCGGGGCGCCCGGCTGCCGGCAAATGCAGGGGCTGCAGGCGGGCGGCGGTCGGGAGGTCATCCGGGATTTCGCGCCAAGCGGAGGCCGGGGCCGCGGCCCTGTCGGCGGGCATGTCAGCGGTCTCGGCCGCCTCCCCGCGGATGAAGCGATCCATGGCCGCCACCGCCCGCCGGGCGCCGGCCACCGCCTCGATGACGGTCGCCGGGCCGGTGACCGCATCCCCGGCGGCGAACACGTGGGGCAGGGTGGTGCACATGGATTCGGGGCTGACCGTGATGGTGTCGCGATCCGAGCAGGCGGGGGCTGCTTCGGCCGCCGACCACGCGGCCGCGGTGCGCTGGCCGATGGCGGGGATCACCGTGTCGCAGGCGATTTCGAATTCCGAGTCGGCGATGGGCACCGGGCGCCGGCGGTCGGTGCCGTCCGGCGGCCCCAGCTGGGTGCGCAGACATTCGAAACCGGTTACCGCACCCGCTGTGCCGAGGATGCGCACCGGGGCGGTGAGATATTCGAAGCTGACGCCTTCGGCCAGGGCACCGGCCACCTCCTCGGGGTAGGCCGGCATCTCCGCCTGGGAGCGGCGGTAGACCACGGTCACCTTCTCGGCGCCCAGCCGCCGCGCGACGCGGGCGGCGTCGATGGCCACGTTGCCGCCCCCGACCACCACCACCCGTTGGCCGACGGCGCTGCGTGCGCCCAGGTTGACCTCGCGCAGGAGGGTGACCGCGTCGATCACCCCGCGGGTCTCGTCCTCTCCGGGAATCCCCAGCTTGAGGGAGGCGTGGCAGCCGATGGCGATAAAAACCGCGGCAAAGCCCTCCCCCTGAAGATCGGCCAGGGTGAAATCGCGCCCCAGGCGCATTCCGGTGCGGGCGGTGACCCCCAGGTCCAGAATATAGTCGATCTCGCCGTCCAGCACGGCGGGCGGCAGGCGGTAGTCGGGGATGCCCACCCGCAGCATGCCGCCCAAGGCTTCCAGGGCTTCGAAGAGGGTCACCTGGTAGCCCTTGCAGCGGGCGAAGTAGGCGGCCGTCAGGCCGGCCGGGCCGCCGCCGATCACCGCGATTTTTTCCGGGCGCTCTTTGATCTCGGGCCTTGGGCGCTGGGCGGGGGCCACCTGGTCGGCCGCGAAACGCTTGAGTTCGCGGATGGCCACCGGGGCGTCCACCTCGGCCCGGCGGCAGGCCGTCTCGCAGGGGTGCGGGCAGACCCGGCCGAGGACCCCCGGCAGGGGCAGCCGCTCCATGATCAGCGCCAGCGCTTCGCGGTATTTGCCCTGGCCGACGAGCTGCACGTAGCCCTGCACGTTGATGCCCGCCGGGCAGGTGGTGGTGCAGGGGGCGCGGTCCTGCTTGTCGATGCAGAAGGTGATCGGCACCGCCTGGGGAAAGGCCCGGTAAATGGCCTTGCGCTGGCTCAGGCCCTGATCCCAGGCGCTGGGCGCCGTCACCGGGCAGACCTTGGTGCACTCGCCGCAGCCGGTGCAGACCCCCTCCTTGACGTAGCGCGGTTTGCGCCGGATGCTGACCGTGTAGTTGCCGATGTAGCCCGAAACCGCCGTCACCTCGCTGTAGGAGAGCAGTTCGATGTTCGGGTTCTGGGCCACCTCCACCATCTTGGGGGTCCCGATACAGGCGGCGCAGTCCAGGGTCGGAAAGGTTTTGTCGAACTGCAGCATGTGGCCCCCGATGGTGGTGTCCTTTTCCACCAGGTAGACCTTGCGGCCGGCATTGCCGATATCCAGCGCCGCCTGCATGCCGGCGATCCCCCCGCCGACCACCAGCATGTCGGGATGGACCGTTACTTCGCGGGTTTCCAGCGCCTCGTGGAAGTTCACCCGATTGATGGCCGCCGCTGCCAGGGTCTTGGCCTTGCGGGTGGCCTCTTCGGGGTCCTGGGTGACCCAGGATACCTGCTCGCGCACCGAGGCCATCTGGAACATGTAGGGGTTCAGGCCGGCCCGCTGACAGGCCCCCTGGAAGGTCTTTTCGTGGAAGCGCGGCGAGCAGGAGGCCACCACCACGCGGTTGAGCCCGTATTCGCGGATATCCTTCTCGATCATTTCCTGGCCGGGGTCCGAGCACATGAACTTGTAATCGCGGGCCACCACCACGTGCTTCAGGCCGCGGACGAAATCCGCCACCTCCTGCACCCGCACCCGGTAGGCGATGTTGATGCCGCAGTGGCAGATGTAAAACCCGATTTTGATGGCCATGGCTCTCTCCCTGCTGGTGGCGGCGCCGCTGCTAGGATCTCGGCGCGGACAGTCGCTGCACCTGGCGCAACAGCTCCTCGGCGTCAGGAGGGGTTTCCAGGCAGCACTCCGGCTCCCGCAGCTCCCGGCCGCCGGTGGTGGTCTGGGTTTCGGGGTAGAAGAGAAAGATCTTTTTGCCGATGGCCGACAGCATGATGACCGGAACGGTACGCAGCTGCTGGTCGCATCTCAGGTTGACATACAGGGTGATGCCGCCGTCCCCGGTCATCATGGCGTTGAGGATGATGCAGTCGGGGGTGAGCGCCAGGGCCTTGGCCATGCCTTCGGCCGGGTCGCGGGCGACGATCGGGCTGTAACCGTTGGCCGCCAGCAAGGTGGCCATGAAGGTGACCATGTCGGCTTCATCATCGACGATCAGGACCTTTTTACCGCCGGACTTCTGGCTCACGATGGGCTCCATTGGCAATCGGTTCTTGGGGTGCAAGGGCGTCGTGCGGACGAAAAAAGCATTTAACGTGCCGGTTTATTCAACCAGTTGAAATTAATAAATGTTTTGATTTTCAAGGTCCGATCTCGAAAAGGGTGGGGGGGCGCCGGGGAATAGTGTTGCAGAAATGATGCAAAAAATGCATCGGTCAGGAAAAATACGGGCCTAAAATAAATTAAAATTTAAGATAGACGAATGCTTGAATGTTGCAAAAGTGAATGCAACATCTGAAACATCAGGCTTCTTCGGCTGTTGCGCCGGCAGGCGCCAGGGGCAGATGCAGGGTGAAAGCCGCGCCATTGCCCGCGATGTTTCGGGCCGTGACCCGGCCTTTGTGCCGTTGCATGATGCCGAAAACCGTGGAAAGCCCCAGGCCCACGCCGTAGCCTTCGGCCTTGGTGGTGAAAAAAGGCTCGAAGATATGGGGCAGATCGGCGGCCGGGATCCCCGCTCCGGAGTCCGTGACGGTAATCGTCACCTCCTGGCCGCAAGGGCTGCGCTGGGCCTCCAGCCTCAAGCGGCCGCCTTCGGGCATGGCGTCAATGGCATTGAAGATCAGGTTGATGATGCACTGCTGCAGCTGATTGGCGTCCCCCCGGATCGGCGGGAGATCTTCGGCGATCAGGAGTTCCAGTGCGATGTGCTGCAGCTCCAGCTTGTGGCGGCTCATCAGGGCGCAGCGGTCGAGGAGCTCGCGCAGCGAGACCTCGCTCATGGCCGGCGGCGATTTGCGCGAAAACGCCAGCAGGCTGGCCACAATCCGGGCGCAACGGTCGGTTTCGGTCTCCACCAGCGCCAGGTAGCGGATGAAATCCGCCTGGCGGGCCGCCTCCAAGGGCCCGCGTTGGAGGATCCGCAACATCAGGCGGGTGTAATTGAGGATGCCGGCCAGGGGGTTGTTGATCTCGTGGACCACGCTGGCGGCCAGGCGCCCCAGGGACATCATTTTGTCCTGGTGCAGGATGCGGGCCTGGTCGGCCACCTCCTGCTCCAGGCGCCGGACTTCGCGCAGGTCCCTGAAAAAGCAGACCAGGCCGCCCAGCTTGCCCGGTTGGGGCAGGACCGCGGCCGAGACCTGAACCGGGATTTCGCGGCCGTCTTTGGCCATCAGGGTTGTTTCAAAAAGCGCCAGACGCTCCCGGCCGCCCCATTTTTCGGATGCCAGCGCGCTTTTGAAGCGCACCTCTTCCCCGGGCCGCAAAAGGTCTGCCAGGGTCATGCGACCGACCACCTGCGCCCGCTTGTGGCCGAGGATCGTCTCCATGCTGCGGTTGAAGATCACCACGGTGTCATCCCGGCCGCAGCCCAGGATGCCGTCCAGGGAGCCGTCGATCAGATTGCGCTGAAAGGCGAAGGTGTCCATCAGCTCCCGGGCGGTTCGGGCCCAGCCCGCCGCCAGCAGGGCGGTGTAGTCCCGGACCTGCTGGCGGACCCGGAAGCGCTCGCGCGCCCGTTTGAGCGCCAGAAAGAGGGCCTCGTCATGGAGCGGTTTGGTGATAAAATCGGAGGCGTCCAACTGCAGCGCCCGGATGGCGAGATTCATTTCGCCGAAGGCGGTCATCACGATGGCCTCGATCTGCGGCCATCGTTTTTTGACGGCCGCCAGCAGCTCCAAGCCGTCCATGCCGGGCATGCGGATATCGGTGATCAGGATCTGGGGGGCGAAGCTTTCGCAGCGGGACAGACCGGCGGGGCCGTCGGCTGCGGTTTCAACCCGGTAGCCGGCATCCTCCAGGGTGATGCGCATGACCTTGCGGATGCCCTCCTCGTCGTCGACCAGAAGGACCCGCCAGTCCATGGGGGCAGGGGGCGGGGATGGCATTTCCTGTCACCGCGGTGTCGCCGTGGGTCAGCGCACCAGGCACTGCCGGACATGCGGGGCCGCAAGCCGGCGGTAGTTTTGCATTTCGGCGGCCGTCGCACCCCGGCGTGGGCCGCCAAAAAAGCCGGGGTCCAAGACCCTTTGGGGGCGGAATGTCTGAAGCACGTAGCGTTCGGCGCCGGCAATGCAGCCGGTGATGGCGCTGATGGCGGCGTTGTCCACGAAGGGCTGCACGCAGGTGGTGCGAAACTCGTACGGCAGGCCGGCGTGCATGATGAGCTCGATGCTGGCCAGCAGACGCGCGGGGTCGAGGTCGGCGGCGAGCCCGGGCACGTAGGCCTCCGGCGCGGTTTTTACGTCCATGGCGATGTAGTCCACGAGATTCTCCGCCAGCAGCCGGCGGAGGGCATCGGGGTTGCTCCCGTTGGTGTCCAGCTTGACCGGGTAGCCGGCTTCCCGAACGCAGGCGCAGAGCTCCGCCAGATCGGTCTGCAGGGTGGGCTCGCCGCCGGAGACCACCACCGCGTCCAGGAACCCTTTGCGCGCCGTCAAAAAGTCGCGCAACCAGGGTAGGCTCAGCTCGCCGCCGTCCACCGCCGCGCCCCGCGCCAGGTCGGGGTTGTGGCAGTAAGGGCAGTGAAAATTGCACCCCGCCAGAAACACCACGCAGCTGATCCCGCCGGGGTAGTCGCTGAACGAATTTTTCTGCAGACCGCCGAATCTCATCACCACACGGGATTGCGGGGCGCCTGGCGGCAGCCGCGCTCAGGCCGCTTTGAAGAATCGCTAAAAGTCAAAATTTGAGATGGTGGTGAAAAAAGTTCAAATTCAAGGCGCGCAAATCTCAGCGGCGTGAGGCGTACTTATGTACGCCGCAGCGACTTTGAGATGCAGCGCAACGCAGAAGTTGGACTTTTTACGCCGCCATCCACTTT
>JASFIY010000049.1:0-8559 GCA_050122415.1 Desulfobacteraceae bacterium | reverse complement strand
AGCAGGGGGAACGCGAGGGCGAGTTTCTGTTCGCCGCCCGCACCGTCACGCTGGCGCCCAGGTTCTACAAACGGATCGCCCATCTTCCCCTGCGGTCGGCGCTGGAGATCGAGAGTTGGACCCAGGTGATTCCGCAGATCACCGGCCCGATGATCCCGCGCTGGATACCGGCCAACATACCGGCCCCGTTGCAGGAAGTCTGGCTGAAAACCCCGGTCTGGAAGGTGATCGCCGTCATCCTGATGACCGTTCTGGCTGCGGTCCTGCTGACCTTTTTCCATCGCATGCTCAACCGCAAGGCAGCCAAAGGCCAGCTTTCCACAGCGCTGCGGCGCAGCCTGACACCGATTGCGATCCTCTTGCTCTTCCACTGGTTTTCGAACTTCATCACCTTACAGGTCAACGTCTCCGGAGGCTTCGCGCAGATCGTCGAGACCACGGTGACCATCATCATGTACCTCGCGGCCGCATGGCTGGCCTGGCTGCTGCTGCGCGCCCTGTTCGCAGGGATCGTGCGGTCGCGCAAAATCCCACTGGACAGTTTCGATGCCCACCTCTGGCGCCTCGGCGGCAAGGTGCTGGGCATTGCCGCGGCGCTGTTCATTCTCGCCCGCATGGCGCACCATCTGGGGATGCCGCTCTACAGCGTCATCGCCGGTCTCGGGATCGGCGGCCTGGCCGTGGCGCTGGCCATCCGGCCGACCCTGGAAAACCTCATCGGCGGGATCATTCTCTACGTCGACCAGCCTGTGCGGGTGGGGGATTTCTGCAGCTTCGACGACAAGACCGGCACCATCGAGAGCATCGGCGTGCGCTCCACCAAGCTGCGCGCCCTGGACCGCACCCTGATTTCCATCCCCAACGCGGCCTTGGCCGACATGCAGTTGATCAACTACGCCAAGTGCGACCGGATGCTGATCCTGACGACCATCGGCCTGCGCTATGAAACCGAGCCGGATCAATTGCGTTACGTGCTGGTCAGGATCCGCGAAATGCTCCACGCCCACCCGCGGGTCGACAGCGAGACGATCCGGGTGCGGTTTTTCGAATACGGCGCCTCCTCCCTGGACATCCAAATACGGATCTATGCGCTGACCCGGGACTGGAACGAGTTCTTCGCCATCCGGGAGGACGTTCTGCTGCGAATCAACGACCTCGTCCGCGAGGCCGGCACCGGATTCGCCTTCCCGTCACAAACGATTTATTTCAGCCGCGACCAGGGGCTGGACGAGAAAAGCAGCCAGGCGGCGGTCAAGGCCGTGCAGACCTGGCGCCGCTCCGGCAAACTGCCGTTCCCGCGCCTATCGCGAGAGCGCATCGACCGGCTGTACGGAACCCTCGACTATCCGCCGCGCGGATCGGTGGAGGCGGGGTTTCCCCCCGAGGACTGGGGCGAAGGCGCCGAGCCTTTGTCCACCACGCCGGAGCCTTCCGAGGAGACGGAAGGGAGCGAACGGAAACCGAAAACCGAGAAGGAGGCGGTTCACTGACGGGCGCAGGCCGGCGCTGCCGGGGCACGTGCCGCTGACAGGTCAGTTCAAAACGGGTACCACCTCCCCGGCTTACAGCACCGCCGCGCGGATCGGCCCCAGGGCCGGCCGGGCGCCGGCCTGAAACAGCCCAGCCGGGCCGACATTTTGACCCACGGGTCCCGCGACCTCTGAAAAGCCCGCGGATCCCGCTCTCTTGAACCGCGCAAGGCGGCCCCTCCAAAAACCCACCCGCTTCCCATCCCCCTGCAAGGCCGCGATCATTTGCCCCTTCCACCTCATGAATTTCCCCAAAATTCAACGCGTGCGATTTTTTTCTTGACAAACTACACAGAAATAGTAGGGAAATACCCTACCTAAAGGGGAGGGTATTGCCCCCCTCTTTCGGCCGTCGTTTCAGCCGGACGCAGACCGACTACCGTCGCCATTTTTACGGAATCTCCTCAAGGATTGAGATCATGCGCAAACGGGCCAGCAGCCGAGCGTGGGTGTGGGGGGGGCTTTGCGGTTTAATCGTCCTGTCGCTTTTTTACCTTGCCCTTGGCAGCGGCCCGCCGGCTTCCCAGAACGGCCGTCCGGACTGGCTGACGATATCCATTTCCACCGCTTCCACCCCCGATGAAATGCCGCCCGTTTGGTTCGCCCACGACCGCCACACCGATGCGCTGACCGGACAGGACTGCACCGCCTGCCACACGAAGGACCCGGAGGGGCGCATCCGGTTTGCATTCAAGCAGGCAACCGGCGACGACTACCAGGCGGACATGGCCGAATTTCACGACAACTGCATCGGCTGCCACACCGAGATGGCCCGCCAAGAGGGGCCTGCAGGTCCCAGGGCCGGTGAGTGCCGCCTGTGCCACACCCCGGCCGCCCCGGACCGTTCGGCCTGGACGGCCATGAGATTCGACCACTCCCTTCATGCCCGGCATGAAGCCAGCCCCCGCATCGGCCCCGCTGCCGAGACGGACAGCGCCAATTGCAGCGCCTGCCATCACCGCTACAACGCCGACAGCCAAACCCTGTATTATGAAAAAGGCACCGAGGGCGCCTGCCAATACTGTCACGCACCCGTGGCGGCCGCAACCCCGGACAATCCGGCGCGCGCCATGCGGCAAGCGGCCCACGACGGCTGCGTGAGCTGTCATCTGACCAACCAAACCCAGGCCGCCCAAGAGGACAATGCCAAATTCGGTCCGATTACCTGCGCCGGCTGCCACGACCAAATCCTGCAGGCGCAAATTGCGACCGTCCAGCCCCTGCCCCGGTTCAAACGCAACCAGCCGGATGCCGTTCTGCTGGCCACACGCTTGACCCACCAACTGGCCGCTTCCCCCGATGCCCGGGCCGCTGTCCCGGCGGTGGCGTTCGACCACCGGAGCCACGAGGCCACTGTTGCAAGCTGCCGCACCTGCCACCACGCTTCCCTGCAAAAATGCAGCGAGTGTCACACCCCCGACGGTTCCCGGGAGGGCGCATTTGTCGGGTTGGGGCAGGCCATGCACGCCTCAGGCCGCGATCCAAGCTGTATCGGCTGCCACCAGCAAGCCCAGGCAGAGGCCGACTGCGCCGGATGCCACAGCATGACGCCGGCCACGGATTTTGCCGCCACCGGCTGCCAAGCCTGCCACGGGGTAGCGGCGGATGACCAGACGGCGGCCGTCCTGGCCGACCCCGCGGCCCGCGCCGCCATGGCCGCCGGTGCCGTCAAGCGCCGCGGGGCTGGCGCGCCCCTGCCGCCGGATGCCGACATCCCGGAAATCGTCACCATCGGAACCCTCAGCGACGCCTACGAGCCGGTGCGCCTACCCCACCGCAAAATCGTCCGGGCCCTGGCCGATCGCATCGCCGACAACACGCTGGCCAAGACCTTTCACCCAACATCGGAAACATTGTGCCAGGGGTGCCACCACAATGCGGCCGCGCTTCCCAAACCCCCGGCATGCGCCAGCTGTCATGGAACCATGGCCGCAACGCCGTCTGACGGCCGCCCCGCCCTGCTGGGCGCCTATCACCTGCAGTGCATCACGTGCCACGACCAGATGGGGATTGAAAAACCGGCGGCCACGTCCTGTACCGAGTGCCACCCGCCCCGAAGGTCGACCGCGTCCCAAAACTGAAGGACCGGTAAAAAGTTGAAAACAGACAGTTTCGAAAAAAGCCCAAGTTAAGGCGCGCAATTCTAAGGGTGTGAGGCCTACTACTGTACGCCGCAGCGACTTCGAGATGCAGCGCAACGCAGAAATTGGACTTTTTGCGGAACCGTCAACACTGATGAACCGGTAAAAAGTCGAAAACCAGACGGTTTCGAAAAAAGTTCAAGTTACGGCGCGCAAATCTCAGCGGCGTGAGGCGTACTTATTTACGCCGCAGCGACTTCGAGATGCAGCGTAACGCGGAAATTGGACTTTTTGCGGAACCGTCAACACTGAGACAGGCCCATCGAGGAGAAGCCATGGGGATCACCCGTCGTCGATTTTTAACCTGGGTGGGCGCCGCCGCCGGCAGCCAGGTTGTGGTCGCCGGACGATCGCAGGCCGCCGGCAACCGGCAGTTTTCCGGGTTTGCGGAAAGCTTCGGGGTGTTGCACGACGTGAGCCGCTGCATCGGGTGCCGCCGCTGTGAAGCCGCCTGCCAAGAGGTCAACGAACTCCCCGAGCCCGAACGGCCGTTTGATGATTTGAGCCTGCTGGAGACCCAGCGCCGCACCGACGCCGGCACCTACACCGTGGTCAACCGGTTCGAAGCCGACCAGGGGCCGTTATTTGTCAAAACCCAGTGCAACCACTGTCTCGAGCCGGCCTGCGCCTCGGCCTGCTTCGTCAAGGCGTTCCAGAAGGAACCCAACGGGGCGGTGTCCTACAATGCCGACGTCTGCGTCGGCTGCCGCTACTGCATGATCGCCTGCCCGTTCAACATCCCGACCTACGAGTACGACAACCCGTTTTCGCCCTCGATTCAGAAGTGCACCCTTTGCCAGCCCCGCATCGAAAAAGGCTTGCTTCCCGCCTGCGTCCTCGCCTGCCCCAAGGAGGCGCTGACCTTTGGTCATCGAAAGGAGCTGCTGCAGGCGGCGCGCAACCGGATCTCCCAGCAGCCGGGGCGATACATCGACCACATCTACGGCGAGCACGAAATGGGGGGCACCAGTTGGTTGTATATCACCGCAACGCCTTTCAGGGAGATCGGGATGCGGGAGGACCTGGGCACGGTGGCCGCCGCGCAGCTCACCGCCGGGCCCCTGGGGGCGGTCCCGATCGTCGTGGGATTGTGGCCGGTGCTGCTGACCGGCATCTGGGCCATCGGCAAGCGCAAGGACAAGATCGCCGCCGGCGAACGGCGCCAGGCGGTGGCCGAGGCCGAGAAAAAGGCCGATCAAGCGGCCGAGGCGAAATTGGCCCACCTCAGGGAGCAGCTGGGCAAGGAAAAGGAAACCGCCGTCAAACTGGCCGTTAAAAACGCCCTGGAGGAAGCCGCGCGGGCGGCCCAGGCCGAGACCCAGCCCGGCAGCGGCGAACAGGCGCCCAAGGAGGAAAAATAATGGCTCAGCCGACGACCGCCCCCGGCAAAACGCTGCTAACGCCCTTTAACGTGGTGACCGGCTGCATTCTGCTGGTCGGCCTGGTTCTGACCGGCATGCGTTTTCTGGGGGGCCTGGCCACGGTGACCAACCTGGACGACAACAACCCCTGGGGGGTGTGGATCGGCTTTGACCTGCTGTGCGGCGTGGCCCTGGCCGCCGGCGGCTATGTGACCTCGGCGGCCTGCTACATCTTCGGCCTCAAGCGGTTTCACTCGGCCGTGCGCCCGGCGATCCTGACGGCCTTTCTGGGCTATGCGCTGGTGGTCTTCGCCCTGCACTACGATGTCGGGCGGCCCTGGCGACTGCCCTACCCGATCTTCGTCAGCCAGGGGACCACCAGCCTGCTGTTTGAAGTGGGGTTGTGCGTCTTTTTGTATCTGACGGTGCTTTTCATCGAGTACTCGCCGGCGGCCCTGGAGTGGCTGGGCTGGCGTCGGGCGCGCAACATCATCGTGCGCCTGACGCTGGTGCTGACCATTTTCGGGGTGGTGCTCTCCACCCTGCATCAGTCCTCTCTGGGCGCGCTTTTTCTGATCGCCCCCTCCAAGCTCCACCCCCTGTGGTATTCGGGGTATCTGCCGATCTACTTTTTTGTTTCCAGTGTCTTTGCCGGCATGTCCATGGTGATTTTCGAGGGCACCCTGGCCCACCGCTATCTGCATGCCCGAATGGACCGGACCCATCTGGAGGAAAGCGACGGAGTCGTTCTGGGTTTCGGCAAGGCGGCGGCGTTTGTCATGGCTGGCTATTTCTTCATCAAGATCATCGGAATCGCCGTGGATGACACCTGGGGGCATCTGACCACCGGCTGGGGGGCCTGGTTTATGGTGGAGTTGATCGGCTTCGTGGCCCTGCCGGCTTTTCTATACGCCCTGGGGGTCCGGGAGCGCAACCGCAACCTGATCCGCTGGACCGCCGTCTGGACGGTGATCGGTGTGATGCTCAACCGCCTCAACGTCTCCCTGGTGGCCTTCAACTATCACCTGCCGTCGGCCCAGCGCTATTTCCCCAGCTGGATGGAGGTCGCCACCAGCATCTTCATCGTCACCCTGGGCATCGTGGCCTACCGCTTCATCGCCAGCCGAATGCCCATACTATGCGAGCATCCGGACTTCAGACACGAACACTAGACCGGGAAAGGAGGCGCCGCTGTCTCATGGTGCACGCCTATCACACGCTCCAGGAGTTCATGCTCCACACCAAAAACATCGTCTACCTGCTCATGGCCGCAGGGTTGATCGGGCTGCCGCTTTTCTGGCGGTTTTTGACCGCGCGCGACGAAGACCAGCGGACCTACTGACGGCTCTTAACCTTTTCATCCGGCTTTGAAGACATCCGTGATCAGCCGCTGAACGCGGTTGCGCTGGAGGACGTTCATGTACGAATTTCTCACCGGTCCCATGCTAATCCTGTCCCTGTGCGTTTTTTTCGTCGGCCTGGCGGCCCGTGCGATCTGGTACGTACGGGGGTTGAACTGGCAGTTGGACCGGGTCGCCTACGGCGTCTACCCGGGCCCGGGATTGAAGGGCGCCGCGCGTTCCATCGGCTTCTGGTTGCTGCCCTTCGGCACCTACGGCTGGCGCGCCCAGCCCTTCATGACGCTGGCATTTTTTCTGCTGCATCTGGGAGCGGTGCTTGTGCCGCTTTTCCTGCTGGCCCACACCCTGATCCTGGAGGCGGCCATCGGCGTCAGCCTGCCGGCGCTTCCGGGGACCCTGGCCGACATCCTGTCCTGGGCTGCGCTGAGCGGCCTGGTGATGCTCGCCCTGCGCCGGATCGCGCTGCCCGAGGTGCGCATTCTCACCTCGGGGCAGGATGTCTTCATTTTGGCGCTCTCGGCCGCGCCTTTCGTCACCGGACTGCTGGCCCGCCACCATGTCGGCGACTACTCCCTTGTGCTTCTTTTGCACATTCTTTCCGGCGAACTGCTGCTGATCCTGGCCCCTTTTACGAAACTGGCCCACATCGTCCTGTTCTTTATGTCCCGCGCCCAACTCGGCATGGACTACGGCATCAAACGCGGCGGCATAAACGGCAAAGGAATGGCCTGGTAAGCCCCGCGACCGGCGACGGCCATCCCAAGGAGAATCACCCATGCCCGAAGGCACGCTCTGCAACCGGACCCCCATCAAGACCGAGGCGGCATTAAAAAGGCTTCTCGACGACACCGGCGGCAAGGCCTACTACCAGGAGATGAAGGCCCTGGAGGTGGACTGCAAGCTGCTGTGGGGCACCCTCCAAAAAACATTGAAAAGCCGCTTGCGCACCTGGTTGAGTCTCTGCGCCCATTGCGGCATGTGCGCCGACAGCTGCTTCCTTTACCGGATCAGCAAACGGGACCCGAAACAGGTGCCGGCCTACAAGATCCAGTCCACCCTGGGTGAGATCGTACGCCGCAGGGGCAACGTGGACACCGCCTTCATGCACATGGCGATGGAGACGGCCTGGGCCAAGTGCACCTGCTGCAACCGCTGCGGCCTGTATTGCCCTCACGGCATCGATATGGGGGTCATGTTCGGATATCTGCGCGGCTTGCTCTATCAGCAGGGGTTCGTCCCCTGGGAGCTGAAGATCGGTGCCGGCATGCACCGGGTCTACCGCGCCCAAATGGATGTCAACGACCAGGAGTTTGTCGAAACTTTCGAGTGGATGGTGGAAGAGTACGAAGAGGATTATCCGGGGCTGACCGTGCCCGTGGACAAGGAGGGCGCCGATATCCTCTACACGGTCAACGCGCGCGAGGTGAAGCACTACCCGGAGGACCTGGCCGAGGCCGCCATCCTGTTTCATCTGGCCGGGGAGAACTGGACCGTTCCCAGTTCGGGATGGGAACAGACCAGCCTCTCCATGTTCGCCGGGGACTGGGAGGCGTGCAAGCTCCAGGTGGAAAGCGTTTACGAAGCCATGGAGCGGCTCAAGCCCCGGCGCATGGTGGGCACCGAGTGCGGCCACGCCCACCGGGCCACGGTGGTGGAAGGCCCCTATTGGGCCGGCCGTCGGGACGGGCGGCCGCCGGTTCAATCGATCCACTACGTGGAGTGGGTGGCCGAGGCCCTGCGCAGCGGCAAACTCCGGATCGATCCCGAGAAACGGATCAAGGTCCCGGTGACCCTCCAGGATTCCTGCAACTACATCCGCAACCACGGCCTCAAGGAGATCACCCGCGAGATCATCAGCCACATCGTGGCGCCGGGCTATTTCCGGGAGATGTCCCCCAACCGGGAGCACAACTATTGCTGCGGCGGCGGCGGCGGATTCAACGGGATCGGCCTTTATCGCCCCCAGCGCAACCAGGCCCTGATCACCAAACGAGACCAGCTTCTGGCCACCGGCGCCGAGATGGTGATCGCCCCCTGCCATAATTGCTGGGATGCCATCCGGGACCTGGTGGAAGAGTTCCATGTCCCCATCAAATGGTCGTTTTTAAAGCCGCTGCTGATCAAAATGGTCCAGGTTCCGGAGCATCTTCGGCCCGAAAACAACTAG
>JASFIY010000048.1:0-8597 GCA_050122415.1 Desulfobacteraceae bacterium | reverse complement strand
CTCCCACCCGGGACACGCCATCGCCGAGCGCCAGATGAGCGCCTTCGGCGGCATGCTCGCCTTTGAGATCAAGGGCGGCCTGGAGGCCGGCAAACGGATGATGAACCGCTTGCGCCTCTGCACCCTGGCGGTGAGCCTGGGGGATTGCGAGACCCTGATCCAGCACCCGGCCTCCATGACCCACGCCACCTACTCGCCGGCAGAGCGCCGGGCCGCCGGGATCTCCGAGGGCCTGATCCGGCTGTCGGTGGGGCTCGAAGCCCCCCAGGACATCATCGCCGACCTGGAGCAGGCCATGGCCGGAAACGCTACAGGGGCCTGATGCCCTCGCTGCTGACGCCTCTGACGAAGTAGCACCGGTCGTTGAGAAAGCTCAGAAAAATCACGATAAACGCGATGGCGGCCTCGATCATCAGCGGCTTGTTGCGGTAGAGTTCGCCAAGCCGCTGGTCGCGGATCAGCTTGGCGTCCGGTCCGAAGTAGGTCGAAAAAAGGCCGTCCAAGAGCTGACGCTCGTCCGGCCGGGTGACCCGGTCGCTGCCGCCGCCCTGGCAGTAGCGCATGACCTCCAGGAGCAGGGCGCGCTGCCGGCGAAGATCGGTGAAATGGTAGCCGACCACGTGCATGAAGTTGCGCTGGGCTTCTTTCAGGCTCGCGGCGCAGAGCGCGTCGAAGATGTTCTCGGCCACCGGGTCGTCCCGGACCACGCCGTTTTGACGGATCAGCGACAGCAACACGGCGTTTTTGAACAGCTGGTAGAGCCGTTTGGCGCCGTTTAAGGCCAACGGCGGGTTGTGGGTCTGCTCGGGCCGGTAGCCGCCGAAATTGTTGACGAAAAGAAGCTGAAAGAGGGTTTCGAAAAAATCGATGCCCCCCAGCGGGTCCTGCATCACGATGTGCATGTCCAGGGTATTGTCCAGGCGGTCGGCGAGTTTGACACGCACCGCCTCCGGATCGCCGCGGGAATTTTCCAGCAGGCGCCCGATGTAGTGAAAATAGGATTCGTCGCTGCGGCGGGTGAGGTGCACCAGGCGCCGGATCAGGGTTTCTTCGGCCGCCGGCGGCAGGCGCTCCAGCAGAGCGCAGAGCTGGCCCTCCAGCTGGCGCCAGCGGGGCCCGGTAAAATCGGTGGACTGCACGTCTTCCAAGATGTCGTGAAAGAGCGCCGTCAGAAGCCCGACAGGGTTCAGGGTTTTTTCCGAGCGCGCAAACAGGGCCGTCGCCCGCATGGGGTGAAGAACCGCCATGGGGCCCAGCCGCCGCCGCTTTTGACCGAAGGCCGCAAACAGATAGCTCAGGGCTTCCATGACGATGGCCTTGTACTCGCGGTCCGCTTTTTCGTCCGGATCCAGCTTTTGGCCCCGGATGATGTAGGTCAGGATGTTGTAGCGGTTCAAACTGGCGGCGCTCAAGTTGTAGTTGAGACCGGAGGAGAGCCTCAGAAACTCGTTGAGATCATAGAGCGGCATAAAATTCTCCGGTGTGCTCGCCGGGGGCGGCTCCCCCCGGCGCGGCGGCGCAGGATCGAAAAAGGCGGCCGGCGTCACGGTTTTTGGGGCGAAGCCCTCAAGCCCGGGTGAAAACCAGACGATAGCAGGGGATATGCGCTGGCGTGCCGGGAAGATCGCGCCGGCAAAAAATTGGCGGTTGATTTTCAGTCCGAAATGAAATACAGCCTGTCTTTAAAATCCCCCAACCCCAAAGATCCCCGGTTAGCGAGCTTGCCTATGCATTCAGACAAGGAGGATTGCGCCCATCAAGGACCTGGACCCGGCCCCGGCGGCCTCACGCGCCGCAAAGCCCTCAAAATGATGATCGCCGGCGCGATGGCGACCAGTGTGGCACCCTTTGCGGCCCTGGCAGCCCGCGCGGCCCTGCCGCCGCAATCCTGTTCGGGGCGCCTGGCGCTCTACAACCTCCACACCGCGGAAGCCCTCAAAATCCGTTACCTCGACCGCCGCGGGGCCTTCGAACTCAAAGCCCTCAGGCGCTTGAATCATTTCTTTCGCTGCCACCACACCAACCAGGTGCACCCCATCGACCCGCGCCTCTACCTGCTCCTGGACCGCCTGCGCCAAAGCCTGGGCGCCCAAGACCGGCACTTCGAACTTGTCTCGGGGTTCCGCTCCGAAGACTACAACCGCCTGTTGCGCCAGAAGAGCGGCCAGGTGGCCAAGAAGAGTTACCACGTCCAGGGCATGGCCGCCGATATCCGTCTGGAGGGTGTTCCCATGGCCCGCATCCACCAGGCCGCCCAGCGGCTGAAGGCCGGCGGGGTCGGCCGCTACGACGAGTTTATTCACGTCGATGTGGGGCCGGTTCGCTCCTGGTAGGCAGCTCGGCGACCTGCGTCCAGCCCTCCGCCGCAGCGGGTAGCCGCAGGGGGACACCGAGCTCTTCCAGGGGCTCCCGGTTCAGCGCCGCCCACAGCACCCCGTCGCGTTCATAGACATCCTCCCGGAAATTCACCGTTCCGTCCGGATCCACCCACGCGGTCCAGTAGAGCAGGTGCACCATGCAGCCTCTCAGCGGGCGCACCGTCTGCCGCAGACCGCTGTCGACCGCCGCCTGGATCGCGGCGAGATCCCATTCCGGGGTTCCCTCGAGCACGAAGGCCGCCAGCTCCAGGGGCTTTTCCAGCCGGATGCAGCCGTGGCTGAGAGCCCGCTGGCGGCGGCTGAAAAGGCTGCGCCCGGGGGTGTCGTGCAGGTAGACATTGAAGGGGTTGGGGAACATGAACTTGATACGCCCCAGGGCGTTCCAGGGGCCGGGCAGCTGACGCAGCCGGCCGGGGAAACGCTCGGCGGAGACCACGCCCCAGTCGACCCCGAGGGGGTCGATGACGGCGCCGTCGGGGCGCCAGTCGGCCAGCAGCTGGAAGTGGTTGGCCGCCAGGTAGCCGGGGTCGCGACGGATTTTGGGCAGGTACTCGGCCACGGTGATCGAGTGGGGCACGTTCCAGTAAGGGTTGATCTCCAGGTAGCGCATTTTCCGGCTGAAAACCGGGGTCTTCTGGTAGGCTTCGCCCACGATCACCCGCATCGCCAGCCGCAACGCCCCCTCCTCCACCGCCACCAGCGAAAAATCGGCGGCATTGACCAGGATGTAGCGCCGGCCGAGGTCATGGGGGATCCAGCGCCAGCGCTCCAGGTTGAGCAGCAGCTGCCGCAGACGCTGTTCGGCGGAGACGTTCAGCGCCCGCAGGGTGGCCCGCCCGACGACCCCGTCCGGCTCCAGGCCGTGGCGGCGCTGAAAGCGGGCGACGGCACCGGCCAGAACGGCATCGAACTCGATTTCCCGCCGGCCGCGGTCCCTGAGATCGCCGCCCATCGCCAGCCGCTCGCGCAGCTCTATAATTTCGGTACCGGCGTCGTCGCGCCGCAGGGTTCTCCCCGGGTTAAGGGCGGGCCAGCCGCCAGCATCCACGATGCGGCGCAGATCTTCGGCGGCGGCCACCAGCCGCCGGTAGTCGGGGTGCACAGGCGT
Organism: Desulfobacteraceae bacterium; assembly: GCA_050122415.1. Classification (GTDB taxonomy): domain Bacteria; phylum Desulfobacterota; class Desulfobacteria; order Desulfobacterales; family JAABRJ01; genus JAABRJ01. Next base: position 5,111 of record JASFIY010000048.1, on the reverse strand, counting down.
CAGCGCCGCCAGCAGGTGGTCGACGCTGCCGTGGGTCTCCAGCGCGGTCAGCACCTCGAGCACTTCCAGCGCGCGTTTGGGGGCCACCCACTGGGGATCGATGGTCTCGGGGTCCACCTTGCCACCCGCCAGGTGGTAGGCAAACGTGATGAAGGCGTCGGTCATCACGATGTCAAAGCCGGCCAGCGCCCGCTCGCCGACCGGGTCCTGATCAATGCCGCCGCGCCGAAAATAGGCCAGCCATTCCCGGATGCAGCTGTAGTGATAGTCGGCCGGGGTCAGGCCGTGGCGGCCGGCATCGGCCAGAACCCGCGCGAACTCCCGCGCCTGCGGGCTGGGGGCGCCGGCATGAATCCAGGCCGGGGCGAAACCGCGCTCGCGGTAAAACCGGACCAGGTCGCCGCCGGCATGGATGCGCTCGCAACCGACCCACAGGCTGCGGGTGTCGTCGGCGCGCCCCAGCACATCGCCCAGCACCGTCGCAACGGCTTCGTCCCCGGCGGCTGCGGCCGGCATCTGCGCCAGCAGGACGGCCGCCAGGATGAGGGGCGCCACCCGAAGGGCGCCTTTGGAAAAGAGATGCTTCATACCGAAACGGTTTCCCTCACAAGTTTTTTTCAACCCCCGAAGGCCCTGGGCCTCAGCCGCCGGTCCCCTGTTTGAGCTCGACGCCGCGTTGCTGGTAGCGCTGCTGGGCCGTCAAAACGGCCTTGCGCAGCCGGATGCTCCGGGGCGTCACCTCCACCAGCTCGTCGCGGCGGATGAAGTGGATCGCGCGCTCCAGAGTCATCGCCTTGACCGGCGAGAGGATCACGTTGTCGTCTTTTCCCGCGGCCCGCATGTTGGTCAGCTTCTTCTCCTTGCAGGGGTTGACGTTGATGTCGTTGTCGCGGTTGTGCTCGCCGATGATCATGCCCTCGTAGACCGGGCAGCCCGGGACGATAAAAATCTGACCGCGCGGCTCGAGGTTGAACAGCGCATAGGCCACCGCCTTGCCCTTGCGGTCGGACACGATCGAGCCGGTAAAGCGCGAGGGGAACTCCCCCCGGAAGGGCTCGTAGCCGGCGAAATAACTGTTGAGAATGCCGGTGCCGCGGGTGTCGGTCAGAAATTCGTCGCGGTAGCCGATCAGCGCGCGCGAGGGAACCGAAAACGTGATCCGCACCCGCCCGGTGCCGTGATTGACCAGGTTGGTCATCTGCCCCTTGCGGATCGCGAGTTTTTCGGTCACCACCCCCAAAAAGCGGTCGTCACAGTCCACCAGCAGTTCTTCGATGGGCTCCAGCTTGCGGCCGTCCCGGTGCTTGTATATCACCTCCGGACGCCCCACCGCCAGTTCAAATCCCTCCCGGCGCATGGTCTCGATCAGGATCGCCATCTGAAATTCGCCCCGGCCCTTGACCAGGAAGGTGTCGCGCTCGTCGGTCTCCTCCAGCTGCAGGGCCACGTTGCGCAGCGTTTCCTTGAAAAGCCGGGCCCGGATCTTGCTCGCCTGCACGATGGTGCCCTCCTGGCCGGCAAAGGGCGAGGTGTTGGCCGAAAAGCGCATGGAAACCGTGGGCTCGTCCACCCGCAGGCGTTTCAGCGGGCGGCGGTTTTCACCGGTGCAGATCGTGTCGCCGATCTTGACGTTCTCGATCCCGGCCAGGACCACGATATCGCCCGCCGCCACTTCGGCGACATCTTTGAGCGCAAGCCCCTCGTAGACCTGCAGGCGCGAGATTTTTAGCGGCTGGGGGACCCCGTCCTCCCCCAGGCAGACCAGGCTGTCCCGCTGCCGGATCACGCCGCTGGCCGCCTTGCCGATGGCCAGGCGCCCCAGGTAATCCGAATAGCCCAGATCGGACACCAGCATCCGGAATGGGGCCGCGGGGTTGCAAGCCGGCGGGGGGATCTCGGCGACGATCTTCTCGAACAGCGGCTGGAGGTCCCGGCCCGGCGCGTCGGGCGCGGCCATGGCCACCCCCTCGCGCCCGATGGCGTAAAGATAAGGGAAATCCAGCTGGCTCTCGCTGGCATCCAGGTCGATGAACAGATCGTAGACCGCATCCAGGATCTCCGCGGGGCGCGCGTCCTGGCGATCGATCTTGTTGATCACGACGATGACCTTGAGACCGGCCTCGAGGGTCTTTTTGAGCACGAAACGCGTCTGGGGCAAGGGCCCCTCGGAGGCGTCCACCAGCAGCAGGGCCCCGTCGACCATGGACAGCGCGCGCTCCACCTCTCCCCCGAAATCGGCGTGTCCGGGGGTGTCGATGATGTTGATCTTGACCCCCTGCCAGACGATGGCGCAGTTTTTGGCGGCGATGGTGATGCCCCGCTCGCGCTCGAGGTCCATGCGGTCCATGATGCGCTCGTCGATCTGCTGCCCCTCACGGAACACCCCGCTTTGTTTGAACATCGCATCCACCAGGGTGGTCTTGCCGTGGTCGACGTGGGCGATAATGGCGATATTGCGCAGCGCCTGGGGTAATTCGGTTGGCGTCATGGGCGTTTGTCCCGTTTTTTTTCGAAAATGACCGCCGGCCGACACAGCCCGCAGCGGTCCGGTGGCCGCAAGGTTGACTTAAAAGCGCTCGATCAATTTGTCGATCAGGTAGGAGCTTTCGCGGATGGCCTGCTCCCCGAAGGGGCCGAACCATTCGGAAACCCGCCTGAACTCCTCGCAGAATTTGTTTTTGTCCCCTTTTTCGAGCATCTCCAGGTTGCTGCCCAGGGACAGGATAAAGTCCTTCAACAGCGCCCGCCGCTGGGGGGTGGCGAAAATGATCTCAGCGTACAGCTCGGCATCCTGGGCGAAAAGCCGCCCCACCATGCCCAACTCCAGGCGGTAGATGGGGCTCGAGAATTCCAGCGAGCGGTTCAGATCCGCTTTTTTGCGGCAGAGGAACTGCCCGAAGGTGAAGGTCGCGAAATGGCGCAGGGCCTGGACCATACCCATGATCTGATCGTGTTCTTCCGGGGTGGCCTGCACCAGAATGCCGCCCCAGGCCGCGAACTGGTCGATCACCCACTGGCAGGCCCCCGCCATCCGGCCAGGGGTGACCACCACGATCTGCTTGTCCATGCTGGAGGTGGTCGGCCCGAAGAGCGGATGCAGCCCCAGCACCGGTCCGCTGTGCGCCGCGAGCATGGCCTGCAGGGGCTCGGCCTTGAGGCTGGTGATGTCGGCCAGCACGCACTGCGGCGGCAGGTGGGGCCCCAGGCGCCGGGCGACGGCTCCGGTGACATCGATGGGAACGCAGAGCAGCACCAGATCGGCTTCCCGGCAGCGCTCGGCGGCCGCCGCCCAGTCGTCGCGCTCCAGGCTGCGCACCCGGTAGCCGGCGTCCCCGAACCAGCGCATGAAATAACGCCCCATGCTGCCGGCGCCGCCCACCACCAGGACCCGGGCGCCGGGCCGCACCCCCCGCCGGGAGAGCTTGGCGGTCTGGGCCACGCGCGACTGCCGGATGATGCGGCGGTAGAGTTCCTCGACAAAATCGGGGTCCAGCCCCTGGGCGATGGCCTGGGCGCGCAGGCGGGAGATCAGGTTCTCTTCCCGGGCCGGGTGATAGACCGGCAGGTGGGCGGCCTTCTTGAGGGCCACCACCTTTTCGACCACGTTCTGGCGGTCCTTCAGCAGCCCCACGATCCGCCGGTCGATGGCGTCGATCTGATCGCGCAGGGCGCTCAGGGTCGCCTCGGACGGCCCTTGGCAGGAAGGCTGCGGCCCCCGGCCGGCGGGCGGTTCCGGCGGGTGTTTTGGCATGAGCGTTTTTCCCCGATTCGTGCCGGCGGGCCTTCCCCGGCACCGCCGTTTGGTTCAGATAAAGTTCAAATTAAGTCCGCCGGCACCCTTTTTTAAACCGGGCGCCCTGAAATCGTTTCCATGCCGGCATTCACCGCGCAAGGGCTCATATCACCCCCGGCCGGTGGGATGCAACCCCAGGAGGCAAAAGCCAAGATTTGCAATCGAACCTTTTCCGGGTGTATGATGGCGCCAATTTTGACGGTTCCGCAAAAAGTCCAATCTCTGCGTTGCGCTGCATCTCGAAGTCGCTGCGGCGTACATAAGTACGCCTCACTCCTCGAGATTTGCGCGCCTTGATCTTGAACTTTTTTCGAAACCGTCTGGATTTTGACTTTTTACCGGTTCATCAGTGTTGACAGTTCCGTATAAAGGCCAATTTCTGCGTTGCGCTGCATCTCGAAGTCGCTGCGGGGGCGCAGCCCCGACGGAAGGGCCGATCATGACTTCAGAAGGTCGTCGGCGGCTACGGTTGCCAGCATGGCCACCCGCTTCAAACGGCCGGGAATCTCCAGTTCGGCCATGACGATGGCCTGGCTGTCTTCGGTTGCGTCTTCGTTTTGTTTCATGCCCATCCGATCCAGGCGAATTTCGAGGGTTTTTGCCGTCAAGGCGGCGTCGGGGCTGGTTAAAAGGCTCTCCAACTTCCGCAGGACATCACGCGGCGCTCCCGCCCCGGGTTCAAGCGCCCTGAGCTGCTCATCGATCTCGTCCAGGAGCTGCTGGGCCTTTTCGTCCTCCGCATCGGGTGGCAAGCCACCGGCCAGAAGGGTTGCCAAGCCGCGCTCGCGGGTGCGCCGAAGTTTGATTTTGAACTCCAGGTTGCGGCGCTCGGCGGTCAGCTCCTCGCGGATCGCCTGGTCCCGCGTGACCTCCTCGACGGCCTGCATGGCGAGCACATTCAAGCCCCGGTGAACCAGCTCACGGCGCTTCTCCTCGGCGGTCGCCATCGGCCCTACGATGCGGTGCTCGTAGAATTCGACGGCCTTCCGGGGTACGTCCCGCCGCAGGATTTCACCCTCCACGGCCGTTGCGAAAACCGTCCGTTCCTCTTTACGGGCCGTGAGCAGGACCACGGCGGTCTTCCCGCCGCCCTCCTGAAAAAAGGATGTCAGCTCGCCGCAGTTTTGCAGCAGGGTCTGAACCTCTCCGGGGGTGGCAAAAAGGGCGTGCACCTGCGGGTTCTGGTCCCAAAGCCGGCCTGAAAGGTCGAACGGACCGGGTATGGTCGCGATCACGCCCTCCATGTAGCCCAGGGCGTTTTCCAGGGGCTTGCGGAGCTGTTGCCGGTATCCCGTGACAGATCGCATCGACGGTTCGC
>JASFIY010000047.1:0-8684 GCA_050122415.1 Desulfobacteraceae bacterium | reverse complement strand
CTGCGGACCGCAATTTTGTTCATTGGCCGGGTTTTTAGCATGCCCGCGCCGTAAATGCAAAAGGGCGCCTGCGGTTGCGGCGCCAAACCGGGTGCCACCGCGCCCGGCCGCAAACGCCGCCCCGAAAAGCGAGGAGGATTTATCCATGCAAGCCCAGATAGTTTACATCACGGCCGGCGACCTGGCCGAGGCCCGGCGCATCGGCCGGGCCCTGGTGGAGGAGCGCCTGGCGGCCTGCGTCAACATCATCGACGGCATGCGCGCCGTCTACCGCTGGGAAGGCGAGGTGCAGGAGGGCGCGGAGGTCGTGGTGATCGCCAAGACCGTGGCCGCCAAGGTCGACGCGCTGGCGGCGCGCGTCAAGGCCCTCCACAGTTACGCCTGCTGCTGCGTCCTGGCGCTGCCGGTGGCCGCCGGAAACCCGCCCTTTCTGGACTGGATCGCCGCCGAAGTGGCCCCCTGAGCCGCTCGCGGCTGGAAAATGGCCCGCGTCAAACCGGCGGGGGGTGTAATTCCCTAAAACGCGGTTGGGCGCGGGCTTGCGGCCGACCGCCGTCCCTGTGGGGGCGCAAATGGAATTGCATAAAAAACAAAAATCGGTATGATGCCCGCTCCCGTCATGCCGATTTCAAACCCCGGCTCCCGCGCCGGCTGCTGCGATGCTCGGCCCGGGAGGATGGGACCTAAGGGCCTCGGCAAGCAACAATTCCACCTCTTGCTTGTCTTTTGGCCCGTCACCGGCGTTCCATCCGCCGGCACACATCCCGATATGCGCCGGCGGATGTGCCTGGGTGACGAACCAAAATCCGGCGCCACATTGTGGAATTATTGGTTGCCGCGCCGCTAAACCGCCGGCCGCAACAAGCCATTGAATCACGGCGGTCGTCTTGGAAAAACCCCTTACCTGCGTGGATTGGCGGGTATTTTCGTTAGAAGGGCTCATGCGCAAGGAAAGCTACACGGCCGAATCCATCGAGGTCCTGCGGGGCCTGGCGCCGGTCAAGCGCCGGCCGGGGATGTACACCGACACCGAACGCCCCAACCACCTCGGCCAGGAGGTCATCGACAACAGCGTCGACGAGGCCATCGCCGGCTTTGCCGACCGGATCGAGGTGCGGCTGCACGCCGACGGCTCGCTGGAGGTCAGCGACAACGGCCGCGGCATGCCGGTGGACATCCACCCGGAGGAGGGGATCAGCGGGGTGGAGCTGATTTTGACCCGCCTGCACGCCGGCGCCAAGTTCTCCAACAAGGACTACACCTTCTCGGGCGGTCTGCACGGCGTGGGGGTCTCGGTGGTCAACGCCCTTTCCCGGCGCCTGGAGGTGGCCGTCAAGCGCGGCGGCCGGCGCTACGAGATCGCCTTTGAAGACGGCGAGAAGTGCGGCGAGCTGGCCGATGTCGGCGCCGTGGGGCAGCGCAACACCGGCACCAGCCTGCGGTTCTGGCCGGACCCGGCCTACTTCGAAGTCCCGCGCTTCTCGCTCCGGCGCCTGAAGCACGTCCTGCGGGCCAAGGCGGTGCTGTGCCCGGGCCTGACGGTCTCTTTCACCAACGACCTGACGGGTGAAAGCCAGACCTGGTGCTACGCCGACGGTCTCAAGGACTACCTCGACGACAGCCTCTGCAACTACGAGCTGCTGCCCGAGGCGCCGCTGGTGGGCGAATTCAGCGGCAGCACCGAGGCCGTCAACTGGGCCGTCGCCTGGCTGCCCGAAGGGGGCGAGCTGGTCACCGAAAGCTATGTCAACCTGATTCCCACGCCCCAGGGCGGCACCCACGTCAACGGCTTTCGCAGCGGGCTGCTGGCCTCCATCCGGGAGTTCTGCGACTTCCGCAAACTGGCCCCGCGGGGGGTCAAACTGGCCCCCGACGATATCTGGGAGCGCTGCTGCTACGTGCTCTCGGTCAAGATGCAGAACCCCCAGTTCTCCGGCCAGACCAAGGAGCGGCTCTCCTCGCGCCAGTGCGCGGCCTTCGTCTCCGGGGCGGTGCGCGACGCCTTCAGCCTGTGGCTCAACCAGCACACCGAGGTCGGCGAACAGCTTGCCCAGATGGCGCTGGCCAACGCCCAGCAGCGGCTGCGGGCCGGCCGGAAGGTGGCCCGCAAACGGGTGGCCAGCGGTCCGGCCCTGCCCGGCAAGCTGGCCGACTGCGTGCTGCAGGACCCGCTGCGCAGCGAGCTCTTCCTGGTGGAGGGCGACTCCGCCGGCGGCTCGGCCAAGCAGGCCCGCGACCGCCAGTTCCAGGCGGTCATGCCCCTGCGCGGCAAGATCCTGAACACCTGGGAGGTGGATTCGGCCGAGGTGCTGAGCTCCAAGGAGATTCACGACATCGCGGTCGCCATCGGGGTGGACCCCGGCTCCGGCGAGCTCGGCGGGCTGCGCTACGCCAAAATCTGCATTCTGGCCGACGCCGACTCCGACGGCCTGCACATCGCGACCCTGCTGTGCGCGCTGTTTCTGCAGCACTTCCGCCCGCTGATCGAGGCCGGCCACGTCTACGTCGCCATGCCGCCGCTTTACCGGATCGACGTGGGCCAGGAGGTCACCTACGCCCTGGACGAGTCCGAAAAACAGGCCGTCCTGGACCGGATCGAGGCCAAAAAGAAAACCGCGCGGGTCAACGTCCAGCGCTTCAAGGGCCTGGGGGAGATGAACCCGCTGCAGCTGCGGGAAACCACCATGGCCCCCGACACCCGGCGGCTGGTCCAGCTGACGCTGGCCCCCGGCGACAAGGCCCTGGGGCTGATGGACATGCTGCTGGCCAAGCGGCGGGCCGCCGACCGCCGCGGCTGGCTGGAAGCGCGCGGGCAGCTCGGTTCCGCGGCTGCGCCCGAAGAACCTGACCTTAGTCTGAAAGGAGAACCTTAAAAGGCCCATGTCTGACCCCTCCCGCTTGAGCCTGGACGGCGTCGAGCAGCTGCCCTTCGAGGACTTTGCCGAGAAGGCCTACCTCGAGTACGCCATGTACGTGATCCTGGACCGCGCCCTGCCCCACATCGGCGACGGGCTCAAGCCGGTCCAGCGGCGCATCGTCTACGCCATGTCCGAACTGGGGCTGAAGTCCAGCGCCAAGTTCAAGAAATCGGCGCGCACCGTGGGCGACGTGTTGGGCAAGTTCCACCCCCACGGGGATGCGGCCTGCTACGAGGCCATGGTGCTGATGGCCCAGGATTTTTCCTATCGCTACCCGCTGATCGAGGGGCAGGGCAACTGGGGCGCGGCCGACGACCCCAAATCCTTCGCCGCCATGCGCTACACCGAGGCGCGGCTCTCGCCCTATGCCGAGCTCCTGCTGGGGGAGCTGGGGCAGGGCACGGTGGACTGGGGGCCCAACTTCGACGGCACCCTGGTGGAGCCCCTGCTGCTGCCGGCGCGCCTGCCCAACCTGCTGCTCAACGGCGCCACCGGCATCGCGGTGGGGATGGCCACCGACATCCCGCCCCACAACCTGGGGGAGGTCGCCCGGGCCCTGGTGCACCTCCTGCAGCACCCCGATGCCGACCTGGAGGCCCTCTGCACCTTCATCCAGGGGCCCGACTTTCCCACCGCGGCCGAAATCATCACACCGCCGACGGAGCTGCGCAACATCTACCGCAGCGGCAGCGGCACGCTGCGCATGCGCGCCGCCTACTACCGCGAAAACGGCGACATCGTCGTCACCGCCCTGCCGCACCAGGTCTCCGGGGCCAAGGTCCTGGAGCAGATCGCCGCCCAGATGGCCGCCAAGAAGCTGCCCCTGGTGGGCGACCTGCGGGACGAGTCCGACCACGAGGAGCCCACCCGCCTGGTGATCGTGCCGCGCTCCAACCGCGTGGACGTCGACAAGCTGATGGCCCACCTCTTCGCCACCACCGACATGGAGCGCACCTACCGCGTCAACCTGAACATGATCGGGACCGACGGCCGACCCCGGGTCAAGGGTCTCGTGGAGATCCTGACGCAGTGGCTGGCCTTCCGCCTGGCCACGGTCCGGCGGCGGCTGCAGCACCGCCTGGACAAGGTCCTGGCGCGGCTGCACGTTCTCGACGGCCTGCTGATCGCCTTTGTGGACATCGACACGGTGATCGCCATCATCCGCTCCGAGGACCACCCCAAACCGGTCCTGATGGCGCGCTTCGGGCTGACCGAAATCCAGGCCGAGGCCATCCTGGAGCTCAAGCTGCGGCACCTGGCCAGACTGGAGGAAACCCGGATCCGGGGCGAGCAGGCCGATCTGGCGGTCGAGCGCGACCGGCTGGCGGATGTCCTGGGCAGCGAGGAGCGCTTGAAGGCCCTGGTGGCCGAGGAGATCGCCGCCGACGCCGAAAAATACGAGGACGCGCGGCGCTCCCCGATCGTCGCCCGGGCCGAGGCCCAGGCCCTTGCGGAGACCGACATCCTGCCCGCCGAGCCGATGACGGTTGTGCTCTCCACCAACGGCTGGGTGCGGGCGGCCAAGGGGCACGAGGTCGAACCCGAGCGGCTGAGCTACAAGGCCGGCGACGGGTTCCACTCCGCCGCCCTGGGGCGCAGCAACCAGCTGGCCGTCTTCATGGATTCCACCGGCCGCAGCTACGCCCTGCCGGTCCACAGCCTGCCCTCGGCGCGCGGCCAGGGCGAGCCCCTCAGCGGTCGGCTGAGCCTGCCCGCCGGGGCCGAATTCACTGCCGTGCTGCTGGAGGAGCCCGGCCAGCGCCTGCTCCTGGCCAGCGATGCCGGCTACGGCTTCGTGGCCCGCCTGGAGGACCTCTTCAGCCGCAACCGCGCCGGCAAGGCCGTTCTCAGCCTGCCCAAGAACGCGCGCCCGCTGCCCCCCTGCCGTTTGACGGAAAAAGAGGGCGATCTCTTGGCCGCGGTCACCTCCCAGGGGCGCATGCTGGTCTTTGCGGTGGACCAGCTGCCCAGCCTGGCCCGCGGCAAGGGCAGCAAGATCGTCCACATTCCCGCCAAAAAGGCGGCCGCCCGGGAGGAGCTGATGAGCCACCTGGCGGTCTTTTCCCCCGGCAGCCATCTGGTGGTCCACGCCGGCCGGCAGCATTTCACCCTGAAGCCCGGCAACATCGCCGATTTCCAGGGCGAACGCGGGCGCCGGGGCCGGGCGCTGCCCCGGGGCTTCCAGAAGGTGGAGCGCCTGGAGGTCGTCGTCCCCCAACAACTGACCCTGCTGTGAGCCGTCCGGAGACCCGAAGCCGATGCTGCGAACCCTGAAATCAGACGCCCTCCTGATGCTCACCGCCACCATCTGGGGCTTTGCCTTCGTGGCCCAACGGGTGGGGATGGATTACGTCGGGCCCTTCACCTTCAACGGGGTGCGCTTCGCCCTGGGGAGCCTCTCGCTGATCCCCCTGGTGCTGCTCAAGCGCAGGCACCCGTCCGCTTCGGCGGCACTGCTGCCCCCCGCCGGCCCCAAGACGGTTCTCTGGGGCGGCGCCCTGGCGGGGTTGGCGCTCTTCATGGGGGCGTCGCTGCAGCAGGTCGGGCTGGTCTACACCACCGCGGGCAACGCGGGCTTCATCACCGGGCTCTACGTGGTGATCGTGCCGCTTCTGGGGCTGTTCTGGAAGCAGCGCCCCGATCTGGGGACCTGGGTGGGGGCCGTGCTGGCCGCCGCCGGGCTCTACCTGCTGAGCGTCACCGCGGCCTTCAGGATCGCATACGGTGACCTGCTGGTGCTGGTGGGCGCCTTTTTCTGGGCGCTCCACGTGCTGATCATCGGGTGGCTGTCGCCGCGGATCGAATCGGTCCTGCTGGCCTGCATCCAGTTTGCGGTCTGCTCGGCGCTCAGCCTGATCACCGCCGCGGCGCTGGAAACCACGACGCCGGCGGCGGTGTATGCGGCCGCGCTGCCGATTCTCTATGGCGGGCTGCTGTCGGTGGGGGTCGCCTACACCCTGCAGGTGGTGGCCCAGCGGGATGCCCGCCCCGCCCACGCGGCCATCATCCTCAGCCTGGAGTCGGTCTTTGCGGCCCTGGGCGGCTGGCTGCTGCTGGGGGAGGTGCTCACGGCGCGCGCGCTGCTTGGCTGCGGCCTGATGATGGCCGGCATGCTGCTTTCCCAGTTGCACGCCTTTGTCTTCCGCCGCAAACGCTACGCCGCGCTGCCGGCGGCCGGCGCGTGAGCCTGCGGGGCGGCAGGGCGGCGGCGCCGGATTGCCACCCAGTGAAAGGACAGGCCATCAAACTCAAGGGATACGGATTCATTCTGCTGGCGGCGGCGCTCTGGGGTATGATCGGCCCCTTCTCGCGGCTGGCCTTTCGCGAAGGGGTGGCCCCGCTGGAGGCCGCTTTCTGGCGGGCGACCATGGCCTGGGGCTGTTTCGGGCTGCACGCCCTGGTTCGCGGCGAGGTGCGCCTCCAGCGCCGCGACATCGCCCCGCTGCTGGGGTTCGCCGTCAGCGGGGTGACGCTGTTCTACGGCTCCTACCAGATCGCCATCCGGGAGGGCGGCGCGGCCCTGGCCGCGGTGCTGCTCTACACCGCGCCCGCCTGGGTGGCCCTGCTCTCACGGGTCATTTTCAAGGAGCCCATGGGGCTTCTGAAACTCCTGGCGCTGGCGCTGACCCTGGTGGGGGTGGCGGTGGTCGCGCTGGGGGCGGGCGGCATCGACCTCGGCAGCCCCGGCGCCAACCCCCTGATCGCGGTGGCCGCGGGGCTCGTGGCGGGGTTCTGCTACGCGCTCTACTACATCTTCGGCAAATACTTCTCGGGGCGCTACAGCTCACCCAACCTCTTTCTCTACATGCTGCCGGTGGGGGCGCTGGGGCTCCTGCCCTGGGTCTCCCTGGGCGCCAGGAGCCCCCTGGCCTGGCTGGCGCTGGGCACCGTGGCGCTGGTGTCGACCTACGGCGCCTACCTCTGCTACTACAAGGGGCTCTATTATCTGGAGCCCACCCGGGCGGCCATCGTCGCCAGCCTGGAGCCGGTGATCGCCGGCGTGGTGGCCTTCCTCTGGTGGGGGGAGGTTTTCAGCCCGGCGGGTTATCTGGGCAGTCTGCTGGTTCTGGGGGCTGTTTTCTGCATCATCTGGGACGGTGGCCGGGGATAAGGGTCCCGGAAAAGGTCTGCGGCGAGCGCAACGGCCGCCCGGCGCGACGAAAGGAGGGCACCCCCATGCGGCTGCTGCTGGTGGAAGACGACCGCAAGATCGCCGCGTTTGTCGTCGCGGGCTTCAAGGCCGCCGGCTTCGCGGTCGACCACGCCGCCGACGGCGAGACCGGCCTGGACCTGGCGACCAGCGAACCCTATGACGTGCTGGTGGTGGACCTCATGCTGCCGCGCCTGGACGGGTTGACCCTGATCCAGCGGCTGCGCCGGGCGCGGGTCGCCACCCCGCTGATCATCCTGAGCGCCAAGGGCGCCATCGACGACCGGGTGCGCGGTCTCCAGGCCGGCGGCGACGACTACCTCACCAAACCGTTCGCCTTCTCGGAACTGCTGGCCCGGGTGCAGGCCCTGATCCGGCGCGCCGGCGGCCTGTCCGAGCCCACCCGGCTGGCGGCCGCCGATCTGTCCCTGGATCTCATCAGCCGCGAGGTGCGGCGCGCCGGGCGCAAGATCGAGCTGCAGCCCCTGGAGTTCTCGCTGCTGGAGTACCTGCTGCGCAACGTCGGCCGGGTGGTTTCCAAAACCATGATCATGGAGCATGTCTGGGACTACAACTTCGACCCCCAGACCAACGTGGTCGAGGCCCGCATCTGCCGCCTGCGGGACAAGATCGACAAGGGTTTCGAGCCCAAGCTGATTCACACCGTGCGCGGGGTGGGCTATGTCCTCAGGGAAGACGCTTAGGCGCCGGGGCAGCCTGGCCTTTCGCCTGACCCTCTGGTACGCGGGGATTTTCACGCTCTCCAGCGGGGTGGCCTTCCTGCTCTTCTACTTTTTGATCACCGCCACCCTGCGCGGCGCCGTCGACCGCGATCTCCAGGACCAGCTGGCGGCCTTCGGGCGTGTGATGCGCGCCGGCGGCGTCGAAGGGGTGCGGCGGGCGGCGATTTTAGAGGCCCAGGCGGCGGGGGAGAAAAAGATCTTCATCCGCCTGCTGCACCCCAGCGGGGCGGCCTTTTCCTCCTCCAACGTGTCCTACTGGGAAAATATCGGGATCAACCGCCAGGCCCTGGGCGCCCTGATCGCCGGGTCGCCGCCGGTGCTGGAAACCGTCCGGGTGGAGGCCAACCGGATCCCGGTGCGCATCCTCTACGGGCTGATCGGCCCCGGCGTGGTGCTGCAGATCGGCCAGTCCATGGAGCACTACGTCGGGATCATCCAGACCTTCCGGCGGGTTTTTTTGGGCACCCTGACGCTGTTGATCCTGGCCGCCGCCCTGGTGGGCTGGTTCCTCGCCCGGCGGGCGCTGGTGGGGGTGGAAAACGTCACCCGCACCGCGCGCCGCATCTCCGCCGGCAGCCTGGAGGAGCGGGTGCCGCTCCAGGCCCGGGGCGACGAGATCGATCAACTGGCGCTGACCTTCAACGGCATGCTGGACCGCATCCAGACCCTGGTGACCGGCATCAAGGAGATGAACGACAACATCGCCCACGATCTCAAAAGCCCGGTGACCCGCATCCGGGGGGCCGCCGAGATCGCCCTCACCACCGGCCGCAGCCTGGCCGATTACCAGGCCATGGCGGCGAGCACCATCGAGGAGTGCGACCGGCTGCTGGACATGATCACCACCATGCTGACCATTTCGCGCACCGAGGC
>JASFIY010000046.1:0-8790 GCA_050122415.1 Desulfobacteraceae bacterium | reverse complement strand
CGCTCGTCGCGGTCAGGATAAGGGCGGTCAACAGCAATCGCCGCAGGACGCGGCGCCGTTTAACGGAACTGGGCTTCAACGTTCGAAGGGCTCCTGGTGGGCGAGCGCAAACCGGAGCGGGCGTGTCAATCGGGGCGCTTCGCTTGTTTTGACGGCCATGATGGCGGCAATCTGTGCGATCTCTCTGGCGAAGTCAAGCGCAAAGGACCGCAAAGATGGTCTCAGCGGGCCCCGGGCAGTGAAAAGGCCGACCCCACCGGCCGACCCCGCCAGGCCGGCATGGCAAGCTGATCGGTCGCGGGGCTTGCCGATTCCTGAAATTTTTATTAGTAGAGGAAGCATGGCGCCGCCAACCAACGACCCGAAGGAAACGCCCATGGACAAAATACCCCCCGGCATGAAGCCCATCCCCAACCGCAGCGACCACCTGTGCTTCGGTTGCGGGCCGCGCAACCCCTACGGCCTGAAAATGAAATTTTACTCCGACGAGAAGCTGGTGGTCTCGTGGGTGACGGTTCCCGAGCACCTCTGCGGGTGGGACAACCTGGTCCACGGCGGGGTGATCACCACCATCCTTGACGAGATCATGAGCTGGTCGGCCATCTACCTTCTCAAACGTTTCATCCTGACCAAGTCGATCCGCGTCGATTTTCTCAAGCCGCTTTGCGTGGGGCAGCGGCTCATGGCCGAAGGGTCCGTTGAGAGCGTCGCCGGCGGCCGGGAGGCTAGCATGACAGGGGTTATTTGCGACCCCGAGGGCCGCCCCTGCGCCCGGTCCCGGGGCACCTTCGCCATCATGGCCCCGCGCGTCGCCGGCCGCTTGGGGATCATGGACCCGCGCGGTCTCCAGGAGTTTGCCGGGTTGCTGGGGATCGTCGATAAGGAAACCCCAACGGCGGCAGCGGCCGCAAACCGAAGAGGCCGCTGAATGTTTCTCCTGGGTGTTTTTTGGGCCGCCCCGGGTGTCCCCAGCGCCCTGGTCCTGTTGGAGCAGACCTTCAAAAACCTGCGCCGGCACTACCAGATCGAAACGGTTGTCGAGGCGCTGCCGGAACCGGGGCTGGAGGCGCTGGCGGTGCGGGTGGCCGAAATTTTCGAGGACCGCCGCTACGCCCGCATCAAACGGGTTTTCAGCCAGGACCGCCGCCCGACCAAACATGTCAAGGTCATGCCCCGGATTGTGCTGGCGCCCGCAGCCGGCTCGACCGAAGCCGCCGATTACCTGCGGGACCGCAAACTGCCGGTGACTTGCGTGATCTGCCGTGACTTGGCCCACTGGCAAAAGTTGGACCACCACCGGATCTGCCTGGGGCACAACTACCTGGTGAGCCCCGGGGAGCTGGCCGACTGCCTGGCGGCCGTGGCGGCCGAAAATCGGTTGGGCTATCCGGCGGGGGCGGCGGAAACCGCTGCTCAGGTCGCATTGCTGCGGGCGGCGGATCCCCACGGCAGCGGTTGGCCGCCCGAGGGGACCGCCCTGGCCTTGGCCGCCGCGGTATGGGTCGCTGAAACGCTCAAGAGTGTGAAACGCTACGGGCAGACGGGGTGATCCCATCCCGCGGCAGGCATGCCCGGGGCGGCATTTCATCCGGAGGGCATAGAGTATGATTGGAGTGCTGGTTCGGTGGCTGGTGGTAACGGTGGCGATTATGCTGACCGCCTATCTGCTGGAGGGCATTCATGTCACGGGCTTTTTTTCGGCCTTTTGGGCGGCGGCGATCCTGGGTGTTCTCAATATCTTCTTGCGGCCCTTCCTGTTTCTGCTGACGCTGCCGATCAACGTCATCACCTTCGGCCTATTTACCTTTGTGATCAACGCGCTTTTACTGATGATGGCCTCCGGGGTGATCGGCGGCTTCGCGGTCGCCGGGTTCTGGTCCGCCCTGCTGGGGAGTCTTCTGATCAGCATCATCAGCTGGATTTTCAACACCTTCATCAACGAGCATGGGCGATTCGACGGCCACCCGCCGCACCGCGGCCGGCCCTTCCTGTGATCCCGTCCGCCGGTCGCGGCCAACGGCCAGCAGACCCGCCCGGATCTGAAAACCCAACCCCACCAGAATTGCCGCGCTGATGAGAATGATGAAATTGGCCGAAAAAAAGGTCAGCAGGAAGTGCAGGGGGTTTTCAAGATCGTAGGCTGCCATCAGCACCCGGATCCCGAAAAACAGAAATCCGCAGGCCATCAAGGTCAACACGATTTTTCGGGTCCATCCCCCCGTTGGCATATTCCCCTTTCCGGCCGCGCGCGGCCCGACCCCCTTCAGGATTGACTGTTTTGGGGGCCTCGCCAGACCGTCTCCCGGCTAAAGTCCTGGGCCGAGCACCCGCCTGCGGCCTCGATGGCCGCGATCCAACTCTCCACCCGCTCTCGGCCGTATGCCGCCCGCCAGGCAGTCAAAATGGCCTCCAACGGGATGTCGGTCTGGGGTGGGTGGTAGCGCACATAGGTCATGTACTGGGCCGCCTCCAGGTTGAAGGGCTGAAACACGGCATCGCTGCGGCCGTCGAACTCCAACGGCGCAACGCGGTGCTTGCGGCAGAGTTCCTTGTTGAAGGTGGGGGTGGCTTTGATCCACTTGCCGCCCAGGTAAAATTCGGTAAAGCCGTGGTAGACGAACAGGTCGCCGCCCATGCGCGCGATCAGTTCACGGGTGGCGAGATGGTTGCGGACATCGGCAAACCCCAGTCGCGAGGGGATCCCGCAGGCCCGCCCCAGGGCGCACAGCAGACCGGCCTTGCTGATGCAGAAGCCGCGCCGGCTTTCGAGCACACGACTGGCGCGGTAATGTTCGGCGCGGTAAAAGGCAACGTAGGGGTCGTACCAGATGTCGTCCCGGACGGCGTAGAAAAGCCGGACCGCCGCCGCGGCGGCATCGCCGCGGGCCTCTCCCACGGCCGCCAGGGCGTAGCGGCGGACCTCGGGGTGGCCGCTGTCAAGGATGGCCGTCGGTTGCAGGTATGCGGGTGCAAGCGGCATGCTGAAATTCCTCCTGAGGGCCAGGGCCTGCCGGCATCAGGTTTTCTTGGGGGTGTCGAAGCGGCTGGTGAGAACCAGGAAGCCCTCCTCGAAGGTGCTTTTGACCGCGTAGGGCAGGCTGTGGAAGAGGTTGATCATTTTTTTGTTCTCCGGCGCGGTGTAGGCCACGAAGCCTGAAATGCCGTTTTCCCGCGCTGCTTCGGCCAGCTTCTTGATGATCAGCCGGCCGATCCCCTTGCCCTGGTAGGCGCGCTGAACCGTGAAGGCCACCTCGGTCATGTTGCTGGAGGGTTCCAGCAGGTATTCGCCCACCCCGATAATCCGTCCGAAGCCGAACTCCCCCACCAGTGCCACGATGCTCAGGTTCTTGACGTAGTCGATCTCGAGGATTTTTTCCATCTCGCTGCGGCCGAAACGCTTCTTGAGATGAAAAAAGCGCGAGATGATATCTTCTTCCGCAAGGTTGTAGAAGTGTTCCTGGAGCCTTCTTTCGTCCACCCGTTTTACCGGCCGGATGGTGACGATCTCGCCGCCGACTTCGATTTTTTCCTCCAGTTGGATCGGGTAAACGCCCTGCAGGGTCTCCCGCAGGGTGCGCTCCGCCCCCAGCAGCCCTTGTCGCTGGGCCTCCCGGAAAAGTGCGTCGCGATCATCGGGATGGGCGATGCTGATCATCGCCATGGCCCTTTCCTGCAAACTTTTACCGAAAAGGTTGACCGCGCCGTACTCGGTGACGACGTGGTGCACGTCACCGCGGGGCATCACCACGGCCAGTTCCTGCAACTGCGGGACGATGCGGCTTTTGCGGGTGCCGAATTGCCGCGACGGCAGTATCAGGATGGATTTGCCGCCCTTGGAGGCCACTGCACCGCGCATGAAATCGACCATGCCGGTGACCCCCGAAAAGTGGTTGTAGGGCAGGGCATCCGCCGCCACCTGCCCGGTCAGGTCGATGGCCATGGCCATATTGATGGAAACCATGCGGTTGTGGCGGGCGATGATGGCGGGATCGTTGACGTAATCCGAGGGGTAGAAATTGATGGAGGGGTTGTCGTTGAGAAACTCGTAGAAATTGGTGGTTCCCACCGCGCTGCCGGCAACGAGCTGCCCGTCGTTGAAACCCTTGCGGCGGTTGGTGATGACGCCTTTGGAAACCAGGGTCATCATGCCGTCGGTGAGATACTGGGAGTGGATTCCCAGGTCGTTTTTTTCCGAAAGCGCCATCAGCGTCGCGTGGGGGGTGGCGCCCAAACAGATGTCGAGGGTGGACCCGTCCTCGATCAGGCTGGCCACCAGCCGCCCGATTTGGCGGGCGGTGTCCAGTTCGGGGAGCTCCCCGATGGTGAGCAACTCCTCCTCGTGCTCGACCACCACGTCGACGTCGTTGACGTGGATGAAGCTTCGACCCAGAACCCGCGGCATGCGGGGGTTGACCTGGGCGATCACCCAGTCGGCGGACTGGGCCGCCGCCAGGGTGATATCCACGGCCACGCCCAGGCTCATCCAGCCGAAATCGTCGGGGGGGGACACCTGAATCAGGGCCGTGTGGATGGGCAGGCCCCGGCTCTTGAAAAGCCGCGGGATGGCCGAAAGGTTCAGCGGTGTGATGAAGCGGCGTCTTTCGCTGATGTTGGCTGCCGCCGCCGAGCCCAGGTAAAAGGAGCGGATGTTGAGGTTGCGCCCGCTGGAATCGTCCGCGATGATGGAAAGCGGCGCGGTTTCCAGGGTGAGGAGCCGCATGATTTCGATATCCAGGAAAAAGTTCGAGGCTTCCGCCAGGGCCTTGACCAAATGCTGGGGCTCACCGCAGGAGGATCCGATGAAGACCCGCGTTCCCGGCCGGATCCGGCCGATGGCTTCCCGGGCCGTCATTTTTTTTTCAACATAGGCGTCCGCCCAATAGAGCGATCTTCTGGCCATGAGCCCCCCTCCGGGTCCAAACCGTGCGGACGGGCGATGCATCACGGGAACCGATTTCAACCGTGCGCCCGCTCTCCCGCGCTAAAGAATTTTAAAACCATATCACAAGCCTCCCCAAAGGGTAAACCACGAGGACAACCCACGGCGGAAAGCCGGGCAACCCGTCGGGGCGGCTGTTGACGGCCCTCTGGTCGGCCGTTATAGTTTAAATCCAACAGTTAGAAGTTTCAAAACGGTCGGTATCGGTGGGTTCAATCGGGGGCCGCGCCCATCGGAGGAATCGGCACCATGCGCAAGATGCGATCATCTCCCTGGATCCAACTCGCCGCCCTGACGGGGGGCGGGATTCTGATTTTCGTGGGGGTTTACGCTCTGGTAACGGTTTTGGGGGTTTCTGAGCCGAACCCCCGTCAGATGTCGCATCTGCTTTTTCGAAACGATAGCGGCGCGATCCTGCCCCAATCCCCCGCAGCCCCTTCGGAGGGGGGCGTCGAGGTCTGGGTGCTGTACCGGGACCGCCCGGTTTCCATCGGCCGCAGCCGGGTGGTCTTCCGGGGTCTGGATGACGGTGGCAATCTGCGCATCGAGGCCGTGCTGCCCGAACTCGATCCCCAAAGCGTGTATGCCCACAAGATCACCCGGGAGCAGGCCCGAAGCGGTTTTCGGATCGCCAATGAGCGCTACCGGCTGAAGAAAGTCGGGCGCTCCGCCCTGGTGCTCTACCGTGAGGCCTCGCCGTGAGGGGCCGGTGCTGCGCACCGGCGGCCCGGCTACGGGATGATTTTGACGCACTCCTGGGAGTAGCACGCGTCTTCCAGCAGTTTTTTGGCGAACCGCAGGTATTTGGAGGTGATGGCGCGCACCGCCAGCTGCAGGGCAAAGGGGCGGACCGGTTTTTCCAGCAGGTGGTTGACGTTTGAGGCGACGCACATGTCGACCACATCGTCGCTGGCGTGGCCGGTGATCATGATGGTGTCTTCGTGGGCGGTGGCAAACCGCGTGGAGATGGTGTCGAGAAACTGAAAACCGGACTTTTCGCCGAGGTAGACATCCACCACCAGGATGGCGATCCCGACATCCCGGTTGAGGCAGTATATGGCCGCCTCGTTGACATCCGTGAAAACAAAAACATTGCCCCACTTGTAAAAACGGTTGATGATATCCGCCAGCACTTCACACACATCCGGATCGTCATCGACGATGATCACGTCCAAACCGTCCTTCATGCCACCCCCTTTTTTGAACCGATTCCGGCCGTCGGATTTTTTTCGAGACCGTCTGGTTTTGAAATCTTGCCGGTCCACCCAAACGATCTTGTCAGCAGAGGCGAAAGCCCCGGTTTTATATCAAATCGGCGCGCAAATGGAAACAGCTATGTGCGCCATTCTCAGCCCGCCGAGCCCTCATTCCCCGCCGCGGCAGCGCTGCAGGTCGGCGAGCAGGGCGTCGATTTCCGCCGGGAGGAGTTCTAGTGCGACGCTGCCGCCGCCCGGATGGGCCACCTCCAGGCGGCAGCCGCCGGCGGCGGGGGTCACAACCCATCGTTTCCCCGGGGGGAGCTTGGCCTGGGGCCCGAGATAGGCGTCGGGTTCGAAGGCCGCCACCTGGATCAGCACCCCGAAAGCATCCCGCGGGTGGATGAAGAGCTCCTTCCAGTCGGGGTCGGCATCGCTGAATCCGAAATAGGGCACGCCGCAGCGATCCAGGTGGGCCCGCGCGGCATGGATGTCGTCGGTCTGCAGGGTGATGTGGTGAAGGCCGCCTGCGCGGGTCCGCAAAAATTCTTTCAGAAAACTTTCGGACCCCAGCGGGGCGAGAATCTCCAGGCGGGAGAGATCCCCCAGTGAAAACACCCGCCAGCTGAAGCCCAGGCGCTGGTCGGGTGCGCCGGCGCCCGGGAGAACGCCGAACACCCGTTCAAAAAAGGCCTTGGCCGCGCCGTAGTCCCGGACGGCCAGAGCAACGTGGTCGATTCGCAGCTGCATCGCTAAAATCCTCGATTTACCGGCGCGCCCTTCACCTGCGACAGCAGTCGGGCAGGGGCTTGATAAAGTCGTTTTCGTCGATCAGATCCGTATAGCGGCGGCAGTCGGGCACGTGATCGACAATGTAGTCGATCAATACGTTGTCGATCAGGTCGACGGGGTCGCCGCCCTGCTGGGCGGCGATGGCTTTAAATGCCTGCCAGATGCCGCGTCTGAGGTTGACCGTGACACACGCCTGAGAGTCCATTACACCTCCTTTGACCGGGTGGTGGTGACCTCCCGGCTCCCGGCCGCTTCGGCTGCCAGCATGGCCTCCCGCCGCTCCACCGGCAGCCAGTAGAATTCCAGGATCAAGACCCGCACAACGCTGGTCAGGGGGACGGCCGCAATCATTCCCCCGATGCCGAACTGCGCACCGAGTATCAGGGCGAACAACACCACCAGGGGGTGCAGGCCGGCGCCCTTGCCGACGATCCGCGGTTGCAGGACAAAGCCTTCGATGGCCTGAATCAGGGAGAAGAGCGCCAGCAGCAGTGCCAGGGTCAGCAGTTTGGTGCTCCAGTCGACGCCCATGGTCAGCAGCAGGATCAGCACGGCCGGAGTCAATCCGATGATGGGCCCCAGATAGGGTATGAAGCCCCCGATGGCGGCGGCGGTGCCGATCAGGAGGCAGTAGTTGCGCAGAGCCGGAAACCCCATCAGGCTTATCCCGAAAAGACCTGCGGCGAACATGGTCCCCACCAGTGCCGAGACGGTCAGTTGACCCCGCAAAAACCCCCCCATGGCGAGGTCGATCTTTTGAAGGACCTCGAAAAAGCCCTCCCGGCGCTGAGGCGGGACCATTTTGCGGATCAGCGGGCCGATCTTTTCCCAATCCACGATCAGATAGAAATTGATGATGCCCACGAAAATCAAGAAAGAGAAGAACCCGACCACCGAGCCGATTCCGCTGAAAAGCCCCCGGGTGGCCTGGCCGACGGTTTCAAAGCCCTCCGTGGCCATCGTTTTGAGCCCCGGCAGCAGCAGGCCGGCAAGTTTCTCAAAGCTGATTTCAAGGGACAGAATATAGTTTTGGATCGATTGCACCAGCGCATCATCGACCTGGAAGGGCGCCCGCTGGGAAAGGCTTTTGAGCAGATCCGGCAGGGTCGTTTTCAGAAGTTTGAACAGGGCGATCAGTTCTGTGGCAACCGCCGGGATCAGGATTCCCAGCAGCAGACCGGCGGCCGAGGCCACCAGCAGAAAAAGGACCAGCGTCCCCATGATTCTGCCAAGCCCCAGGCGTTTCTGCAGTGCGACCACCGCCGGCGCCAGGATATAGGCCAGGAGCAGGCCGGCCAGAAACGGCGCCAACACCTCGGCGGCCACCGCCAAACCAGTCTTGAGAAGGCTGAAAGTATAGAAACCGAAAGCGATCACCGCCATGACGGCAAGGGCGTAAAGCAGGCGGCGCAACAAGGGCTCGGATAAGAGAAAAGCGGGCATGATGGGGGGTTAATCCTCGGCGGATGATCAAAACGGTGCACCCAAGGGGTGGGATTGACGGCAATCCTGGCCAAAGCGCCTGGGCCCGAAGTTTTTCATAGCACATGCCGGGCGGGCGGCGCCAACTTTTTGAAGCCGGGGCCAAAAGATCAAGCTCAACCGCGGTTGTTCTCAGGCCCCGCAGGCGGACCCCTCCAGGGTGTCCGGTGGGGGAGGCTTTTCACGGCAGCCCTCGCCGCAGCGGCAGACCCGACAACGGCTCTCGGGGCATTTTTGGCAGGCGAAGCAGTCCGGGCAGGGATGCTTTTGGCGCCGAGCGGCCGAAGGCTTGGGGATGTAGACTTTTCCCGGCAGTCCCGGCATTTTGATAAAGGGCATGGGAAGGTCCTCGCGTTTCAAGTCGGGCTGTTCCTCGGGTCC
>JASFIY010000045.1:0-8839 GCA_050122415.1 Desulfobacteraceae bacterium | reverse complement strand
CATCTGCATCCTGACCGCTGTGGCCACCTGGGCGATCCTGTGGGTCCTGCTGCGGCCCAAGGAAAAGGAGCTGGTGGGCATCGAGCTGGCCGACCCGGGCCCCATGAGCGGCAAGGAGTGGGGGGTCACGGTGGTCTTCGTGATCACCTTCATTCTCTGGTTTTCGGGCGACCTGACCGGCTGGCACTACAGCGTGCCGGCGGCCTTTGCGATTCTGGGCTTCTGCGCGCCCGGATACATCACTTTCCGGACCATCTGCGACAAATTCCCGTGGGAGTCCTGGATCGTCTTCGGCGCCGGGGTCTCGCTGGGGGTTTCGATGCTCGACAGCGGCGCCGGACGCTTTCTGGCCGAGACCCTGCTGCCGCTGCTGGACGGCAAACCGACGTTCGTGGTTTACTATGGCATGGCTTTCTTCGGGTCGTTCCTCTCCAGCTTGATGAGCAATTCGGCGGCCGTGGCCCTGATGCTGCCCATCACCCTGCCCATGGCCGAACTGATGCAGATGTCGCCGCAGTCCGTGGCCATGCTGGCGCCCATGACGACCTCCTTCATCATGCTCGTGATCGGCTGCCCGCCCACCATCATCGCCTACAGCACCGGCTACTTCACCCAGACCGAGTTCATCAAGATCGCCGTTCCCTGGTGTCTGATACTCCTGGCGGTCTGCGTTTTGAGCATCATGGTCTACTGGCCGCTGATCGGGTTTGTCCAATAGGGGCACCCCGGGACGGCCGGCCCGACGATGATAGCGACCGCGCCGGAGGATGGCACCGGGTTTCAGGACTTTCCGCCGGCCCGGCGGCTGAAACAGCGGTTGACAACCGCCGGCAGCGAGGGCCCGACGTTCGAGGCGAACCGGAGGTGCAGACCAGCCCCATGAACATCGTCGCACCGGTGTAGAGCATTTCGACCGGCTGTTGCAGCAGCCCGACCCCAAATGAGGAAAGGGTTGATCACCCCGCTTTCCCGCAGAAGAATCATCCACCCGTAGACCCGCACCAGCCCGCTCACCCACAAAGGCATGAACAGCAGCGCCGAGCATGCCCTGAAACCGGGGATGGACCACATTGGTTCTGTTCCCGCAGCTTCAGATCCAGGGCGCCCAGCGGCCCATCCGGAAGCAAGGCCGCCGGCACCGGCACCAGGCAGCGGGCGATGGCCACCCGCTGCTTCTGACCGCCGGAAAGCTGGCCGTTCCGTTCGGGGCCGAATCCGGCGAGGCCCCTGCGCTCCAGAATGTCCTCCACCTTCTTGCGGATCAGGCCTGCGGGCACCCGCCGGCGCCCCAGCCGAAGGCGATGTTTTGGGCCGCCGTCATCAGCGGAAACAGCGCCGGATGCTGGCAGGGGTGCGTGCGTTGGCAGCGTGTGAGCAGTGCCACCCGGACCCGAAAAAGAAGCCGCGACGCGCTAACCGTAATCTAACCGGTTGATCATCAAATCCCAACACAGGCGTCCCACACTGCAGCATCCTGGGCCCATGCCAACCCCCCGGCAGCGGGCGATTGGCACCCGCGGGGCTATCCCCCGGCGGCCCCATGGCATCCGCCACCGGACGGCGGCCGTCCCAAGGCAGTTTCCGGGGTGCGCCGGTGCCACCGTGACACCCCACCTCTACTTTAGGAGAACACGCAATGAAGAAATGGATCTGGACCGCTCTGCTGGCCGCGGCGTCCCTCATGCTTGTATGCGGCGTGCATGCCGAGTCGCTGACCGTTTACACGGCAGTGGAGGCGGAAGACCTGAAAACCTACGCCGCCGAGTTCAACAAAGTGCACCCGGAGATCGAGATCAAATGGGTGCGCGACTCCACCGGGATCGTGACCGCCAAGCTGCTGGCCGAAAAGGACAACCCCCAGGCGGACGTCATCTGGGGCCTGGCCGCCACCTCCCTGCTGCTCATGAAAAAAGAGGGCATGCTAGAGCCCTACAAACCGGCAGGGGTGGAAAACCTCGACCCCAAGTTCGTCGACAAGGACGACCCGCCCCACTGGACCGGGATGGACGCCTGGGTGGCCGCCATCTGCGTCAACACGGTGGAGGCCGAGAAAAAGGGCCTGCCCATCCCCACCTCCTGGGAGGACCTGACCCAGCCGGTCTACAAGGGCAACGTCGCCATGCCGAACCCCAACTCATCGGGCACCGGCTTCCTGGACGTCTCCTCCTGGCTGCAGCTCTTCGGCGAGAAGGCCGGCTGGGACTACATGGACCGCCTGCACCAGAACATCGCCTGGTACACCCACTCGGGCTCCAAGCCGGCCAAGCAGGCGGCGGCGGGTGAAATCCCCATCGGCATCAGTTTCGCCTACCGCGGTGCCAAGCTCATCGAAAAAGGCGCTCCCTTGAAGATCGTGATCCCCTCCGAGGGGATCGGCTGGGACATGGAGGCCACTGCCATCGTCAAGGGCACCCGGAAACTGGAAGCCGCCAAGAAACTCGTGGACTTCTCGGTCTCCAAGAAGGCCAACGAGATGTACAACCGGCTCTACGCCGTAGTGGCCTACAAGGGGGTCGCCCAGCCGGTGCAGCACTTCCCGGCCGAGGTTCAGAGCGCCATGATCGACAACGACTTCGAGTGGGCGGCCGCCAACCGCAACGCCATCTTGGCCGAGTGGCAGAAGCGCTACGACGTCAAGTCGGAGCCGAAAGAATAACCCGGCCGCTCCCCATCGCCGCGCCCGGCCCGGGATCTTGCGGGCCGGGCACCGTTCATGGCCGGACGAACCGGCGGGGTGAGTGCAAGGACCGCACCCCGGCAGCGCGGTCGCGGGCGCCGGCGCGAAGCCCGGCGCCAGAGGAGGCGCGCACCATGGCCACCACCGAACCCTATCTCCGGATCGTCGACGTCTCCAAACAGTTCGGCGACTTCACCGCCCTGAAGTCCGTTTCCATCGACATCCAGGCAGGGGAGTTCGTCTGCTTCCTGGGACCCTCGGGCTGCGGCAAGACGACCCTGCTGAGGGCCGTCTCCGGGCTGGACATCCAGACCCGGGGAACCATTGTCCAGAACAGCCGCGACATCTCGGCCCTGCCGCCCTCCGAGCGCGACTTCGGCATCGTTTTCCAGTCTTACGCACTTTTCCCCAACATGACCGTCTTCAAGAACATCGCCTACGGACTCGAGAACCGGAAGCTGCCGCGGGAGCAGGTCACCGCCCGGGTGGGGGAACTCTTGGAGTTGGTGGGTCTCAGGGACCAGGGGGCCAAATACCCGGCCCAACTCTCCGGCGGTCAGCAGCAGCGGGTGGCCCTGGCCCGGGCCATCGCCACCTCCCCCGGGCTGCTCCTCCTGGATGAACCGCTGTCCGCCCTGGACGCCAAGGTCAGGGTCCACCTGCGCCACGAGATCAAGCATTTGCAGCAGCGGCTGGGCGTCACCACCATCATGGTGACCCACGACCAGGAGGAAGGCCTCACCATGGCCGACCGCATCGTGATCATGAAGGACGGCCGCGTGGAGCAGGTGGGGACGCCTTTCGATATCTACCGCAAGCCGGCCTCGACCTTCGTGGCCGACTTCATCGGCCGCATGAATTTCATGGACGGCACGGTGGTCGAAAAAGACCGCGTGCGGATAGGCAACACGGCGCTCGGCTGCCGCACCAACGGCCACCGGCCCGGGCAGAAGGTCAAGGTGGCGGTTCGACCCGAGGACATCGTGGTGGTCGACGTCCGGGAGGACTCTCCCAACGCCCTGGAGATCGAGATCCGCACCATCGAATTCCTGGGTGCCGCCTATCGGGCCCAACTGGGCGGCGAAAGCCTCAACGGAAATCGCCTCCAGGGGGACTTCTCGGTCAACCTGATGCGGCGGCTGGGGTTGGCCGAGGGAAGCCGGTTCCGAATCCAGCTGCCCCAGGAGTTTTTGCACCTCTTTCCAGCGGGGGCGTGAACCATGGCGGAAGCGGTTTTGACAGCCGGCCGATTGGCGGCGCGGGTCCGGCCCAAGACGAGCCGCGACGACTATGTCATGCGCGCCAGCATGGGGGTCATCGGCGTGTTTCTGGCCGCCTCGGTGCTCCTGCCCCTCTACGTCATGCTCTCCAAGTCGCTGGAGAACGCGGACGGCGGCTTCGTGGGGCTCGCCAACTACACCCACTTCTTCCGGACGCCGGCCCTGTTCAATTCCATCTTCAACAGCCTCTATATTTCGGTGACGGCAACCGCCATCCTGCTGGTGGTGACCTTCGTCTACGGTTACGCCCTGACCCGCAGCTGCATGCCCTTCAAGAAAATCTTCCGGTTGATCGCCCTGGTTCCCCTGCTGACACCCTCCCTGCTCTCGGGCATCTCCCTCGTCTACTGGTTCGGCAACCAGGGCGTGGCCAAGGGGCTCCTCATGGGGAACAGCATCTACGGCCCCATCGGCATCATCACCGGGTCCTGCTACTGGGTCTTCCCCCACGCCCTGATGGTGGTGATCACCGCCCTGTCCATCTCGGACGCGCGCCTGTACGAGGCCGCCGAGGCCCTGCGGGCCAGCAAGCTGCGGACCTTCTTCACGGTCACCCTGCCGGGGGCGAAATACGGCCTGATATCCACCGCCTTCATCATCTTCACCTATGTCTTCACCGATTTCGGGGTTCCCAAGGTGATCGGGGGCAACACCAACGTCCTGGCGACCGACATCTACAAGCAGGTCATCGGCCAGCAGAACTTCCAGATGGGGGCCGTGGTCTCGACCATCCTGCTCGTTCCGGCGGTGGTGGCCTTCGTGGTGGACCGCCTGGTGCAGCGCAAGCAGGTCGCCCTGCTCTCGGCCAAGGCCGTCCCCCTCGTACCCAAGAAGAACCCGCAGCTGGACTGGGCGCTCTTCGCCTTCTGCTCGGTGGTGGCCCTGCTCATCCTGGCCATGATCGGCATGGCCCAGTACGCCGCCCTGGTGAAGTTCTGGCCTTACGACCTGAGCTTCTCCCTGACCAACTACAACTTCGACATCATGGACGGCGGCAGCTGGTCCTCTTTCTTCAACTCCCTCCGGATGTCCCTCTACACGGCCTTCTTCGGCACCCTCGTCATCTTCTACGGCGCCTACCTGGTGGAGAAGGGCCGGGGCTTTCACACCGGTCGGACCCTCTTTCACGTGGTGGCCATCCTGCCCCTGGCGGTCCCGGGGATGGTGCTGGGGCTCGCCTATATCTTTTTTTTCAACAACCCCCAAAATCCCCTCAATTTCCTGTACGGGACCATGGCCATCATGGTGGTCTGCACCATCGCCCACTTCTACACGGTGAGCCACCTGACGGCCCTGACCGCTCTCCAGCAGATGGACAAGGAGTTCGAGGCGGTTTCGGCGAGCCTCAAGGCGCCCTTTCACAAGACCTTCCGGCGCGTGACGGTGCCGGTGTGCACGCCGGCAATACTGGACATCTTCATCTATCTGTTCATGAACGCCATGACCACGGTGTCGGCCGTGGTGTTCCTGTACTCGCCGGACACCATGCTGGCCTCGGTGGCGGTGCTGACCATGGACGACGCCGGCGACATCGCCCCGGCGGCGGCCATGGCCATGATGATCGCCTACACCTGCCTGGCGGCCCGGTTCACCCACGCCCTGCTCAGCCGGGGATTTCACCGGCGAACGCAGGCGTGGCGCCGCGGCTGAGCGCCTGCGCCATGGCTTTTGACCGTTGCTGGAAATGTGAAATCCATCCAGTCCATGGCCCCTGATCGCAGTTAATCCACAGGCTGCTGCCACCCCCCAGGTCCGAAGAAAAAGGAGGAAAATGATGCCCCCATTCATCCGCAGGGAGCCTTACCGGGGGCCCGTGAAGGCCGTCATCCTGGACTGGGCCGGAACGGCCGTGGACTACGGCTGCATCGGCCCTGCCGCCGTGTTCGTGGACGTCTTCGAAACCTTCGGGATCCGGGTCGCCATGGCGGAAGCCCGGCGGTTCATGGGGCTCATGAAACAGGACCACATCCGCAGCATGTGCGCCCTGCCTTCGGTGATCGAACAGTGGCGGACGAGGTACGGGAAGCCTCCGGGGGAAGCGGAGGTCGCCAAGCTCTATGCCGAAACCGAGCCCATGATGGTGGAGACCATCCGGCGGCACGCCGACCCCGTTCCGGGCATTGAGGATTTCGTGGCGTCCATGCGGGCCCGGGGTGCGAAAATCGGCTCCTGCACCGGCTACACCCGCCCCATGATGGACGCCCTGGTCCCCGAGGCCGCGAAAAGCGGGTACACCCCCGATGCCTCGGTGTGCTCCTCGGACGTCCCGGCCGGCCGCCCCTACCCCTGGATGTGCTACCGCAACGCCATCCTCCTGGAAACCTACCCCCTTGAGGCCTTGGTCAAAATCGGGGACACCGTGGCCGACATCGAGGAGGGGTTGAACGCGGGCATGTGGACCATCGGCCTCACCCAGAGCGGCAACGCGCTGGGGTTGACCCGGGAGGCGGCCGAAGCCTTGGAACCGGCCGACCTCGCCGCCCGGCTCGCTGAGGCGGAGGCCCGGTTCAAGGCAGCCGGGGCGCACTTCGTGGCCCCGGGAATTTGGGAGTGCCTCCCCCTGGTGGAGGCCATCGAAGCCCGGCTGGCCGAAGGCCGACAGCCCATCGACCAACGGCTGTAAGCGCCATGAGCCCAAGAGACCCGCAAGCCACCGACGAGGGAGACGGCAACCTCTCCATCTTTCGCCGGGACCGGCAGGACCTGCACATCGACGCGGCCAGCCGAACCCCGATCGCAGAAAGACGCCCCGTGGACACGGATCGGCTGCCGGACAACCCCTACCTCCTGCTGACCCCCGGCCCCCTGAGCACCAGCAAGGGGGTCAAGGCCGCCATGCTCAGGGACTGGTGCACCTGGGACGACGACTACAACGCCATCGTGGAGGGGATTCGGCGGCGACTGGTGGCGCTGGCGACCCCCTCCCCCGGCTACACGGCCGTTCTGATGCAGGGCAGCGGCACTTTCTGCGTGGAGGCCACGGTCACCACCGCCGTTCCCGAGCGCGGCAAGCTGCTGGTCCTGGCCAACGGCGCCTACGGCCGACGGATCGCCGAAATTGCCCGGCGCTGCGGCATCGCCCACGTGCTCCAGGAAGACGATGAACTGGGAGCGCCCGATCTGGCCCGTCTCGAAGCGGCCTTGGGCTCGGAGCCCGCGCTTACCCACGTGGCGGTGGTGCACTGCGAAACCGGCACCGGCATGCTCAACCCTCTGGCCGCCATCGCCGGCATCGTCAAAGCCTACGGCCGGTGCTTGATCGTGGACGCCATGAGCAGTTTCGGCGGCATCCCCCTGGATGTGGCCCAACTGGACGTGGACTACCTGGTCAGCAGCGCCAACAAGTGCATCCAGGGGGTCCCGGGCTTCGGGTTCGTGATCGCCAAACGAACGGTCCTGGCCGAAACCCGCGGCCAGGCGCGCTCCCTGAGCCTGGACCTCTACGATCAATGGCGAACCATGGAGGACGGCCGCGGCAAATGGCGCTTCACCTCTCCCACCCACGTGGTGCGGGCCTTTTACCAGGCTCTCGAGGAGCTGGCGGCCGAAGGCGGCGTGGCCGCGCGCCATCGCCGCTACTGCGAAAATCAGCGGATCCTGACAGCCGGAATGCAGCGGCTGGGGTTCCAAACGCTGCTGCCGGCGGCGCTGCAATCGCCCATCATCACCACCTTCCTCTGCCCTCACCGACCCGCGTGGCAGTTCAAGCGGTTTTACCAAGACCTCAAGGCCAGAGGGTTCGTCATTTACCCGGGCAAGGTGACCGAGCGCGACACGTTTCGCATCGGCACCATCGGCGCGGTCCACCCCGCTGACGTGCACCGCCTGATTGCGGCAATACCCGTTTGACTACAGTGCCAGACCGTGGTACGCGTTCGAAAATTCTAAACCGTCGAACCCCGGCCGGATCGGCTCCGCTTCCGGCAGCCCGGCGAGTGCCTTTGGCTGCCCTTTCCCCCATGCGCCTGCGGCCGGCTTATGCCCTTTTGGCACGGCTGCCGGAATCCAAAGCGCTCCGGCATCGCCACCACCTGACAGGACGGCGCCATGACAGAAGAAACCGAACTCGCCAACGTCTCCATGGCCAACACCAAAAAAGAACTCCTGGACGCTTATCAGGAGGCCAAAAAACGTGTGGACGCGTTGACCAAGGACCTGCTGGATGCCGAAAAGGCCCGCAAGCGGTTGGAAAAACAGGCTTCCGCAGCCACCGCCGACGCCCAGGCGGCCCAGGACCCGGTGCAGCGCCTGCACGACCTGCGGGGGACGATCAGCCGTGAATTGACCGGCCTGGCGGAACGTTTCGAGCAGGAAATCGAAACCTACCGCAAGATAAAGTCCGCCATCGAAACCAAACGCGAGGAGCTCGACACCCTCTACGAGGTGGAGACGGCCGCCTCCGACCTGGCCGCCCTGATCGACGCCCAGCGGGCGAAGAAAGCGCTATTCGAGCACGAGATGACGGCCCAGAAAGCGGCCTTCGATGGCGAGATGCAGGAAATGCGCGCCGCCTGGCAGCGCGAAAAGGCCGAGCACGATCGGCGGGTCAAAGAGCAGGCGGAGGCCCTCGAGACCCGGCGCCAACGGGAAAAAGAGGCATACGATTACGCCTTCGAACGCGAAAAAGAACAGCGCAAAAACGCGCTGGAGGACGAGCTGCAGGCCCTCGCCAAGGAGATCGCAGTAAAGCGCGGCGAATTTGAAGCCACCCATCAGCAGCGCAAGGTCGAACTCGACGCCCGGGAGGAAGCCCTGGCCATAAGGGAAAAAGAGATGGCGGCCCTCCAAAAAGAGGTCGAAAGCTTCCCCAAGCGCAGCGAGTCTGCGGTTCAGGCGGCCGTGGCGGAAGCCAGCGAGCGCATCACGCGGGCCTCCGAAAACG
>JASFIY010000044.1:0-8850 GCA_050122415.1 Desulfobacteraceae bacterium | reverse complement strand
GCCGTAGACCACGGCCTTGATCTTTTCCGGCAGGCTTTTGGCTTTCTTGGCCGCCGCCAGGCAGGGAAACTCCGGCGGCTCGAAGGGCTCGTATTCCAGGGTGGCGGGGTTGATCACGCTGCGCAGCGTCTTCCACTCCGGCGTCAGGTCGGTCTTGTAGAAGCCGGCCTTGGTTTTCTTGCCCAGGAGCTTCTTTTCGATCATGGCGTCGATGAAGGCCGGGATTTTGAAGCTCTCCCGCTGCTCATCCTCCACCACCAGCGCGTAGGTGTTGTTGGCCACGTGGGCCATGGTGTCCAGCCCCACCAGGTCGGTGGTTTTGAACATCGCGGTCTTGGGGCGTCCCATGGCGGGCCCGAAGAGGGCGTCGACTTCCGGGATCGTCAGACCGTCTTCCAGCATCAGCTGCATGGCCTTGACGATCCCCTGGACCCCGATGCGGTTGCCGACGAAATTGGGGGTGTCCTTGGCCCAGACGATCCCCTTGCCCAGGATGCGTTCACCGAAGTCGGCGATAAAATCGAGGATCTCCGGCAGGGTGTCCTCACCGGGGATGAGCTCCAAGAGCTTCATGTAACGCACCGGGTTGAAGAAATGGGTCCCCAGGAAGTGCTCCCGGAATCCTTGGGAGAGCCCTGCCGACATGGCTTTCAGGGGGATCCCGGAGGTGTTGCTGGAAACGATCGCGCCGGATTTGCGAACCGGGTCGATACGCTTCAGAAGGGCCTGCTTGATCTCCAGGTTCTCCACCACCACCTCGACGATCCAGTCGCAATCGGCCAGCTGGCCGAAGTCGTCCTCGAGGTTGCCGATGGTGATCAGCTCCGCGTCCCGGGGCTGCATCAGCAGCGCCGGCCGGGCCCGCAGGATGCCGTCCAGGCCGGCCTTGACGATCCGGTTGCGGGCCGCGGGGTCTTTTTTCTCGTCCTCCTTGAGGTCAAAGGGCACGATGTCCAGCAGCAGGGTTTTCACCCCGGTGCTGGCCAGCAAAGCGGCGATCCCGCCCCCCATGACGCCGGACCCGACGACCGCGGCTTTTTTTATCTTCCTGATCATGATTCCCTCCTGAGTTAAAAGTGGGCGCCAGACATCATCAATTGAATGAATGCTCATTCATTTATCAACCTCCGGTCGATGCTGTCAAGCTAAAAACCCAGGGCCAACCTTATCTGGATTAAAAATCTGGGAAGATATGGATTTTAATCCATGTTCCAGGGCGTCGACGGGGGGGGCGAGGAGGGGCGGAGGGGGAGCACCGATTTTATGAATTAAAATTCATTTTGAGGGGGGTCCGGCCGGCCGGGCGTTTTTGCTTGATCCCACCCCCCGCCCGGACTTATATTGGGGTTGAAAAATCAACCGCCGGACCACCGCCCCAGGATCCCCCATGACCGGTATCCACGACATCGTTTTGATCCACTTCGAGGAGAAGCCGCTGAGCTTCGCGCGCATCGAGGAGATCACGGCCGACCACAAGCCCGGCTGGTACCATGTCACCCTGCTGATGCTGCAGGTTCCGCTGCAGGTGGTCACCTGGATTCTGCGCGACGTTTATATCAACGGGGAGGAATTCACCATGAACGGCAAGCGCATGCGCCTGGAGCGGATCGAAGCGCCCCGGCCGGCGCGCCCGCCCGCCGGAAAGCCCGCCGCCGGGGACGGGGACAAGCCGCCGCCCCAGGATGCCGCCAAGGTCATCCGGTTGCCCCGCAAGAAGAAAACCGACCCCTGATGCGCCCCGCCGCCAACGGCCCCCCCGGCGTCATTTCCGCCTCGCGCCGGACCG
The DNA here is from genome assembly GCA_050122415.1 of Desulfobacteraceae bacterium. Taxonomy (GTDB): domain Bacteria; phylum Desulfobacterota; class Desulfobacteria; order Desulfobacterales; family JAABRJ01; genus JAABRJ01. Next base: position 7,064 of record JASFIY010000044.1, on the reverse strand, counting down.
ACATCCCCGCCTTTTACATGCCGTGGTTCATGGCGGGCATCGCCAGGGGCTTTTTCAGCGTTGAAAACCCCTTCAACCGCCGTCTGCGGCGGGTTCCGGCAACTGCGCGGGAGGTTCACACGATCGTTTTCTGGTCCAAAAACTTCGGCCCCTTCCTGGCCGGACGCTACGGCCAGAAACTTCGGCAACTGGGCTACAACCTCTATTTCAACTTCACCCTCAACTCAACCGACCGCCTTCTGGAGCCGCGGGTGCCGCCCCTGGCGGAGCGTTTGGAGCAGATGGCGGCCCTGGTGCGGGCCTTCGGGCCGGGGGCCGTCGCCTGGCGCTTCGACCCCATTTGTTTTTACCGCCAAAACGGCGGCGAGATGCACGACAACCTGGCCGATTTCGGCCGCATCGCCCAGCGCGCCGGCGCGCTGGGGATCACCCGCTGCATCACCAGCTTCCGCGACGACTACGCCAAGATCACGCGGCGCACGGCGCGCCTGCCGGGGATAGCCTTTTGGGACCCGCCCGCCGCCCGCAAGGCCGCCCTGCTGCTGGAGTTGGAAGGATCCCTGACCCCCCGCGGCATCCGCCTGGAAACCTGTTGCGAAGCCCGGGTCATGGCCGCGCTGCCCCCGGCCGCCCCGCTCGCCCCGGCCAGCTGCATCCCGGGCGCCCGCCTGATGGACCTTTACGGCGGCCGGGTCTCCCTGCGCCGCGACGGCGGCCAGCGGGTCAAAAAAGGCTGCGGCTGCAGCCTGTCGGCGGACGTCGGGGACTACCGCCGGCAGCCCTGCTTTCACAACTGCCTCTACTGCTACGCCCAGCCGAGCGCCGACCCGGCGCCGGCGGCGGGGGCCGCGGAGACGCTTGCCAGCCCGCGGCAATCGTGTTAAGGCAGCCTCCCGCCAAACCCGCCGGCGCCCAGGAGGGCGACCGGCGAAGAAACGAGACCCGGCCATGCGCATTGGACCCCTGAGCCTGGAAAACCCGACCGTTCTCGCCCCGCTGGCGGGCATCACCAACCTGCCGTTCCGGCTCCTGGCCCGCGCGGCCGGCTGCGCCCTGGTGTGCTCCGAGATGGTCAGCGCCAACGGCCTGGTCCACGGTTCGGCCAAAACCGCCCGGATGCTGGCCACCGTCGCGGGCGAAAAGCCGGTGTCCATGCAGCTCTTCGGTTCGGACCCGCAAATTACGGCCGAGGCGGCAGCCCGGGTGGAGGCCGCCGGCGCCGATGTGCTGGACATCAATTTCGGCTGCGCGGTCAAAAAAATCGTCAAAAGCGGCGCCGGCGTCGCCCTGATGCGCGAGCCGCAAAAGGCCGCGGCCCTGCTGGGGGCCGTGCGCCGGGCGGTCCGCATCCCGCTGACGGTCAAGATCCGGTCCGGCTGGGAGGCCTCCGGCGCCCAGGCCCTGCAGATCGCCAGGATCGCCGAGGATTGCGGCGTGGATGCCATCGCCGTTCACCCCCGAACCGCCGCCCAGGCCTTTCGCGGCTGCGCGGACTGGCCCGTGATCGCCGCCGTCAAGTCGGCGGTGGCCATCCCGGTGATCGGCAACGGCGACATCACCTGCGCCGCGGATGCCCTCGCCATGCGCCGAAAAACCGGTTGCGATGCGGTCATGATCGGCCGGGCGGCCATCGGCGCCCCCTGGCTGTTCGGCCAGGTGCGGGCGGCGCTGGCAGGTCAGACGCCGCCGCCGGTGGACCTGACGGTCCGCTTCGACGCGCTGCGCGCCTACCTGCGCGCAGCGGTCCGGTTTTTCGGCGAACGGCACGCCTGCCGCATGATGCGCAGCCGCCTGGGCTGGTTCAGCCGCGGGCTGCCCCACAGCAGCGCCTTCCGGGAATCCATCAAACAGCTCGCCAGCGAAGCCCAGGCCCTGGAAAAACTGGCCGCCTACGAGGCCCTCTTGCGACGTCGGGAGGCTGAGGGCACCGGAAAAAAAATGACGCCGTAAAATGGGGCCGACCGCAGCCGTTGCCTGATCAGCCCGTGCGCCCGACGCCGCGGCCGCCGCGGCCGGCCGCCGGAGTGCGGCAATAAACCCTTGATTAATGCCGTCCACAAGCGGTATGGGAGGAAAAGTCCGTGCTTGCGCCCGCCGCAGGCGCTACCCCGCACGTCATATCCCTGCAAGGAGACCCGAGATGGCTGAAAATGAGTTCTATGACCTGATTATTGTCGGGGGCGGCCCCGGCGGCCTTTCCGCCGGCATTTACGCCATGCGCGCGGCCCTCAGAACCGTTCTGATCGAGGGCGCCGCGCCCGGCGGCCAGGTGGTCATGTCCGACGAGGTGGAGAACTACCCCGGTTTCGAGCATATCAGCGGCGCGGAGTTGGCCCAGAAATTTCTCCAGCACGCCAAGGGCTACGGCCTGGAGATCCTCTCCCAGGAGGTGACCGCCATCACCCCGGGGCTCGAGCGCCACAGCGTCAGCTTGGCCGACGGGCGGCGCCTGACCGCCCACGCGGTTATCATCGGCACCGGCGGCAGTCCCCGCAAACTGGGGGTCCCCGGCGAGGACACCTACTACGGCAAGGGGGTGTCATACTGCGCGGTTTGCGACGGCTTTTTCTTCCGCAACAAAACCGTGGTGGTGGTGGGCGGCGGCGACAGCGCCGCCGAGGAATCCCTCTACCTGGCCAAGCTGGCCAAGCAGGTCTACATCGCCCACCGCCGCGACGCCCTGCGGGCCGGGATGCTGCTGCAGCAGCGCATCCAGGCGGAGTGCAAAATCGAGGTCCTCTGGAACACGGTGCTAACGGAGATCAGGGCCAATGCGGAGGGTGTCTGTGCCGTCGGCCTGAAGGACACCCAGAGCGGTGCCGAGCGGGAAATGGCCACCGACGGGGTTTTCATATTCGTCGGTTTCGACCCCAACAACCGCCTGGTGCCCCAGGGCACCCGGATGAACATCGACGGCTACGTCGAAACCGACGACAAGTGCACCACCAACACCCCCGGGATTTACGTGATCGGTGACCTGCGGGCCAAATACGCCCGCCAGATCGTGGTGGCGGCCGCCGACGGCTGCACCGCCGCCCTGGCGGCCGCCCACTATGTCGAATCCCGCAAGGCCTTGGACCCAACCTGTGAACTGCCCGCCGATTTGCTGGGCTGAAAAAGGCCCTTCAGCGGCCGGCCGCGATCAGGCGGTAATCGCCGCGGCATCGCCGCCGTCGCCGAAGCCGGCCCGGTAACGCTCCCAGAAACGCTCCGGGGTGAAGGTGTGCTCCTGGGTGCCCAGGCATTCCACCGCGAAGCTGGCGCAGGCCGATCCCATGCGGGCCGCCACGGCCAGCGGTCTGCCGGTCACCAGCCCCTTGAGCAGACCGGCCCGGAAGGCGTCCCCGGCGCCGGTGGGATCGGCCACCCGCACCACCGGAACGGCCGGGATCCGGGTCTCGCCGGCCGCCGTCGTCAGCAGCGCCCCCTTTTCCCCCAGGGTCGTGATCAGGCCCCCGGCCCGCCGCAGAATGGCGCCGGTGTCCAAACCGGTGGGTTGCATGATCATTTCCAGCTCGTAATCGTTTGAGATCAGCAGCGCCGCCCCGGTCATCATCTCCGTCAGCTGGGCGCCGGTGAGGGCCGTGATGGTCTGGCCGGGATCGAATATGTAGGACACCCCCCGCTGCTTGAAGGCGCGGCTGTAGGTCAGCATGTCCTCGATGTTGCCGGGGGAGATGATGGCGATGGCCTCATCGCCGCGGATGCCGTCAAAGGCGCAGCGGGAGGGGTGGCGCATGGCGCCGGGGTTGAACCCGGTGATCTGGTTGTCGGCCTTGTCGGTGGTGATGTAGGCCCCGGCGGTGTACTCCTCGGGGATCACGCGGATCCCGCCCAGCGGCAGCCCCAGATGCGTCAACCACTGCGCGTAGCGCTCGAAATCCTTGCCGGCCGCGGCCAGAATCTGCGGCCTTTCCCCCAGCAGACTGAGGTTGTAGGCGATGTTGCCGGCGGTGCCGCCGAATTTTTCGGTCAGACCGTTGACCGTGAAGCAGACGTTGAGAATGTGGATCTTGTCGGGAAGGATGTGGTCGGAAAAGCGCCCGGGGAAATCCATGATGCGGTCGTAGGCCAGCGACCCGGAAACGAAGATCTGCATGCGACGGCTCCTTGCAAGGCGGCCCGCCGATGCGGCGGCGGCCACCGGGGTTGACCGCCGAATCCGCCGGCGGCTTGAGGCCCTTATAGCCAGGGCCGCCCGGCATGTCAATTCCGGCGCGGGCCGGCGCCCGGCGGGCGGCCGGCGCAAAACGCCCCGGCCGTGGCAGAGCTCAGCCGCTGATCCGCTTGATGATGGCGCCGCGGGTGCTGATCACCACGGTTTCCATGGGAATTCGGGTGCCCGCCGCGCTCTGGGCCTTTTGGACGATATCGGGCAGCCCCGCGCAGCAGGGGACCTCCATGACCACGGTGGTGATGGATTTGATCCCGGCCTGCCGGAAAATGGCGCTGAACTTCTCCACGTAGGCGTCGCGATCGTCGAACTTGGGGCACCCCAGGGTCACCGCCCGGCCCTGCAGGAAATCGCGGTGAACGGTGGGAAAGGCCACCGGCACGCAGTCGGCCATGACCAGCAGATCGGCGCCTTTCAAAAACGGCGCCGTGGGCGGCACCAGGTGGATCTGGACCGGCCAGTGGCCCAGGGCGGAGTCAGCCCCCCCGGCGTTTTCGAAGCTGGCCGGCCGGTTGGCCGCGGCGCAGGGGGAGGGAGCGGTCAAAATCTGGACCCCCGCCGAGGGGCAGCCCGGGTGGGTGTGCGCCTCCTGTTCGAGCCGGGCCGCGACGGCCTCCTCGTCGAACTCCTCGGCCTCGCGCTCGATGATCTTCAAAGCATCCTGGGGGCAGTCCCCGATACAGGCCCCCAGACCGTCGCAGAGGTTGTCGGAGATCACCTTGGCCTTGCCGCCCACGATTTGGATGGCGCCCTCCGCGCAGGCCAGGACGCACTGTCCGCAACCGTCGCAGCGTTCTTCGTCGATTTCGATGATCTTGCGGTAAACCTTCATCTCTCACCCTTTCATGGCTTCAGCAGCAACGCCGCAGCGGCCTCGCGGCCTCCGGCAGTCAAAAAAGCCCCGTCGAGCTCCCGCTGGAGTCCATCCGCCGGCAGGGGCGCGGTTTTCTGTTGTTCTTCAAGGCGCACAATCGCCTCCGCGTCGTGCAGCACCCGGACCTCCAGCGGCGACTGGGGCCCTGCGGCGGCGAGGGCGGCCAGCACCTCGGCAACGGCGGTGATCAGATTTTCGCCGGCGCCGAGTTTGGAGAGAAATTCCCCGGCGGTGGCGGTGGCCGCCCGCCGCCAGGCCTCGCCGCCGCCATCGGCGGCGGCCTGGGCCGCGATGGGCAGCAGGTAGGCGGCGATCAGGGCGCTGGCCGGGTTGCCCTTTTCACGCTGCTGGATGCGCTCAACATAGCGCGCCAGCCGCGCGGCATGGCCGATGCGTTTGAAGTCGGTTCTCAAATGGCGCTTGACCTCCACCGCCACCCGGTCCTTGAAGAGATCTTCCTTCTGGGCCACCAGCTCCGGCGGCAGACTCCCCAGGCATTGTTCGGCGAACGGGCAATAGGCGGCGCAGCCGAAGTCCATCCGCGGGTTGACGAAACGGTGGCCGCAGCGCCCGCACTTGCGCGTGGTGTCGTCCTTGAAGAACTCCACCGGGTGGTCGCACTTGGGGCACTTGGCCTCGAAGATCGCTTTGGCGTTCCAGTACTGGGTGTCCTGTCCCGGGCATCGCATGGCCTGTTCCTCCGGTTGTCTGGGGTTGACGGGAGCCGGGAACCCCGAACTCCCGTTTGGCAAGTGAGGAGACTATCCGAGGATCGCCTTGAGGTCCTGATCCGGCGTCGTGATGGGCATGATGTTGAATTTCTCCACCAGGACGTTGAGGATGTTGGGCGAAACGAAAGCCGGCAGCGAGGGGCCCAGCCGGATGTCCTTGATCCCCAGGTAGAGCAGGGTCAGCAGAATGGCGCAGGCCTTCTGCTCGTACCAGGAGAGGATCATGGACAGCGGCAGGTCGTTGACCCCGCAGTCGAAAGCGTCCGCCAGGGCCGAGGCGATCTTGATGGCCGAATAGGCGTCGTTGCACTGCCCGACGTCCAGCAGACGGGGAATGCCGCCGATGGTGCCCAGATCCTTGTCGAAGAAGCGAAACTTGCCGCAGGCCAGGGTCAGGACCACGCAGTCGGCGGGCACCTTCTCGACGAACTCGGTGTAGTAGCTCCGGCCGGGTTTGGCGCCGTCGCAGCCGCCCACCAGGAAGAAGTGCCGGATCTGCTTGTTCTTGACCGCTTCGATCACCGCCGGGGCAACACTCAGAACGGCGTTGTGCCCGAAGCCGACCATGATGGTCTTGCCGGGGGCGTCGGCGGCGAAGCCGGGCAGGGCCAAGGCCCGTTCGATCACCGGGGTGAAGTCCTTGTCGGCGATGTGGGTCACGCCGGGCCAGCCCACCAGCCCGGTGGTGAAGATATTGCCCTTGTAGGATTCCTGGGGCTTCTGGATGCAGTTGGTGGTCATCAGGATCGCCCCCGGGAAGGCGGCGAACTCGCGCGCCTGGTTCTGCCAGGCGGTGCCGTAGTGCCCGTAGAAGTGGGGGTATTTCTTAAGCTCCGGGTAGCCGTGGCAGGGCAGCATTTCCCCATGGGTGTAGACCGTGATGCCCTTGCCCGCGCTCTGCTTGAGGATCTCCTCCAGATCCTTGAGGTCGTGGCCGGAGACCAGGATCGCCTTGCCCTGCTTGTGCCCCAGGGGCACCGGGGTGGGCACCGGCTGGCCGTAGGTGCCGGTGTTGCCGGCATCCAGCAGCTCCATGGTGCGCAGGTTGATCTCGCCGCACTTCATCACCAGCCCGACGTAGTCATCGGCGCCCAGGCTCTTGTCCAGGGTGGCCGCCAGGGCCTCGTGGATGAAGGCGTCCACCCGGTCGTCCACCTGACCCAGGATCCGGGCGTGGTCGGCGTAGGCGGCAACGCCCTTCAGACCGTAGATCAACAGCTCCCGCAACGAGAGCAGGTCCGGGTCGAGGTCCGGGTCGGCCTTGACGCCCACCTGCTCGCCCAGG
>JASFIY010000043.1:0-8972 GCA_050122415.1 Desulfobacteraceae bacterium | reverse complement strand
GGGCAGCGCCGAGCAGTCGGCCACCAGGGCCGAGATGGCGTCCGAGCGCGCCGAGGCCGCGGCCCTGAAGGCCGAACGTATCTTCGACAAGTCCCTGAAAAAATAGCGCTACTCATTCCGGGGCCGCGCCACGGCCATAGGCACCCCGGTCTTCTCGTCCAGGGCCTTTAAAAGGGCCTCGCGGTCGACATTCAGGGGGCCTATGGCCATCTCGGCATCCAGAAGCTCCTCCACGACCTTCTCCAGGGGCGAGACGAGCCTTCCCTCAAAATCCTCGAAGACCTGAATCCACAGCTTCCCGCTCCCCCAACCGAACTTGACGGGCTCGTAGACGACCTTGACCACCGCGCCCACCGGCACCAGCGGGTACAGCGCGCCCACGTCCTCCGGGTACATGCGGATGCAGCCGTGGCTGACCCTGCGGCCGATGCCCCAGGGCTTGTTGGTCCCGTGAATGGCGTAGAGATTTCTGGAAAGACGGAAGACAAAGTCCCCCAGGGGGTTGTCCGGGCCCGGCGGGACTTCGGCCGGCAGATCCGGCTCCTCCTTGCGAATGGATTCGGGCACCACCCAGGTCGGGTTGGGGGTCTTGCTTTTGACCTTGTATTCCCCGAGCTCCGTCAGATAGCCCTCCCGACCGATGCCGATGGGCGCGGTGAAAAAGAACTCATGCCCGCCGTTGGCGAAAAAGAAGTACAGGCGCATCTCCGCGAGGTTCACGAGAATGCCGGAGCCCGGGCGTTCGCGGGGCAGCACGAAGATCAGCGGCAGACGCACCAGGCTGCCCTGGGGCGGCACCCAGGGGTCGATGCCCGGGTTGGCCGCGATGATCTGGTTGTAGCCGAGCCCGAACTCGCGCGCGATGTCCAGCAGCGTGTCCTGCTCCCGGGCCTGCACCATGCGGGTGACGCCGTAAACGCCGGTCCCGGGTTCCATCAGGAAGCTCCGCAAGGCAAAGGCGTGGCCGGGGCAAAAAAGCGCGCAGGCCAGAACCGTCGCTGCGATCAGAAATGAAATGCGCCGTTTCATGAGCAATCGCGCCTCAACCCGGCCATAGGATTATTCGCCGTGCCACAACCCGGCGGAGGGTTTGGCGGGAAAATTCCGATCGGCCCTTTTTCATGGCAAGGCCTGCGCTGCCGCCCGCAGTTTTTGAAGCAACGCCGGCTCGGGATAGCCGTCAGGCGGCAGCGCATGCTTCTGCTGAAAGGCGCGGATCGCGGTGCGCGTGCGGGGACCCGGCAAGCCGTCCGCTGCACCGGCCTCGAAGCCGAGGCGGTTGAGAAGCTGCTGGATCTCGCCGATCGCGGCGCGCGAAAGCGGCTTGTGCTCCGCATCCCGACCCGCCGCAAGCGGCGGCAGCCCGGAGATGCGATCCGCGAGATGCCCAACGGAGAGGGCGTAGTTGATGGAATTGTTCCAGCGCATGATGATGCGGAAGTTGTCGTAAACCAGGAAGGCGGGGCCTTTGTGGCCCTGGGGCAGCAGGATGGCGCCTTCCCTATCCAAGTGCGGCAATGCCTTGCCGTCGGTCCGCCGCACCCCAAGCCCCGACCACGCCGTCAGCGTCTTTTTGTTCTGCATCGCGGCCAACATCAAGTCGAAGTCCCGCGGCAGGAGCACCTCCCAGCCCCAGGGTTCCGCCGCCCGCCAGCCCAGCTTGTAAAGGAAATTGGCCGCGGAAGAGAAGGCGTCCGGGAGACTGCCCCAGATGTCCTTGCGGCCGTCACCGGTATGATCCACGGCGTAGCCGATGAATGTGGAAGGGATGAACTGCATCTGTCCCATCGCCCCGGCCCAGGAGCCCATCATCGCATCCGGTGTGATGTGGCCCTCCTCGAGGATCTGCAGCGCCCCCAGCAACTCCCCCCGGAAGAAACGGGCACGGCGCCGGTCATAGGCCAGGGTCGCCAGCGCATCGATCACCCGGAAGTTGCCCAGATAGTCGCCAAAATTCGTCTCCAATCCCCAGAAGGCGATGAGATAACGCGGCGGCACGCCGTATCGGGCATAAATTTCGTTCAGCAGGTCGCGATGTTTGGCCAGCAGCGCCCGGCCGCGCTTCACCCGCTCGTCGCTGACCCGCTGGTCGAGGTAGGCCCAGAAGGTCTGGGTGAACTCCGGCTGACGGCGGTCGCGTTCGATCACCGCCACCAGCGGCGCGATATCGCCCAGGGCCGCTTCCAGGGTGGCATCCGAGATGCCTTTGGCGCGCGCCTCAGCGCGCAGCACATCCAGCCAATCCCGGAAGGCCTGCCCGGAAATCATCTCATCCGCCGCAGCCTTGCCGGCCTCTTGCCTGGCATGCGCCGCAGCCTGCCACGACACGATCAACACCGCCGCAACAATCGCCGCTGCCCACGCAAAACTCCAGAAACGCGTTGCGCTTCCCAAAGCCATCCGGGTCCCTCCTCGCCGGCCAGGATAAATCGCCGTTCAAGGTCGTTTAGAATATGTAACCGTCAAAATCAAGATGCTGCGTTTTCGGTCAGGGTCGCGGTAAAAAATAATTCCACAAGATGGCGCCGGATTTTGGTTCGCACTTGCACTTTCGCAGCAGGGCATGTAAATACCTCTCAGCTTCAGGCATCCAAGACCATGCGACACGGCCGTGCCGCCGGGGTTCTTTGAAAGGACGATTCCCGCGGGCGCCTCGCAGCACCACCCCCGCCGGCACGCGACAGCCGGCCACCGGAGAAGCATGAATCTCCTGTTTGTCATTGCGTTGCCCCTCCTGGGCGCCCTGCTGCCGCCCCTGGTTGCACGATTGGGTCGCAACGCCTGCGCCTGGGCGGCCCTGGCCGTTGCGGCATGCACCCTCCTGCTGGCCGCCTCACCCATCCTGCACGCCTTTCAGGGGACCCCGGCGCAGGTCCAGCTCTCCTGGGTGCCCGGGGCGGGTCTCGACCTGAGCCTGCGCCTGGACGGGCTCTCCGCCCTGTTCGTGCTGCTGGTCGCGGGCATCGGGATGCTGGTCGTCCTCTACGCCCGCTACTACCTTTCGGAAAAGGATTCCCTGGGCCGCCTCTACGGCCTGCTGCTGGTGTTCATGGCCTCCATGCTCGGGGTGGCCCTGTCCGACAATCTGCTCCTGCTGCTGGTTTTCTGGGAGATGACCTCCCTGTCCTCCTTCCTGCTGATCGGTTACTGGCAGCATCGCGCCGATGCGCGCCAGGGCGCCCGCATGGCCCTGATCGTCACGGGCGCAGGGGGTCTGGCCATGCTGGCCGGCTTCCTGCTCCTCGCGCAGGCGGCCGGGACCTACCGGATATCCCTCATCCTGCAGCGCGGCGACCTGATCCGGGACCACGCGCTCTATGCCCCGGCCTTATCGCTCATCCTGGCCGGGGCCTTCACCAAGTCCGCCCAGTTCCCCTTCCATTTCTGGCTGCCCCGGGCCATGGCGGCGCCCACGCCCATCAGCGCCTACCTGCATTCGGCGACCATGGTCAAAGCGGGCGTCTTCCTGCTGGCCCGACTCTACCCGGCTCTTTCCGGCACGGACCTCTGGTTCTTCGCCGTGGGCGGCGTCGGCCTGGCCACCCTGATCGCGGGGGCCTGGATCGCCCTCTTCCAGCACGACCTCAAAGGCCTGCTGGCCTATTCCACCATCAGCCACCTGGGCCTGATCACCTTGCTCTTCGGCCTGGACACGCCCCTGGCCGCCGTCGCCGGGGTGTTTCACATCATCAATCACGCCACCTTCAAAGCCTCGCTCTTCATGGCCGCGGGCATCATCGACCACGAGACCGGCACCCGCGACATGCGCCGCATCAACGGGCTGTGGCGCTACATGCCCCACACGGCGACCCTGGCCATGGTCGCATCGGCGGCCATGGCGGGGGTGCCCCTGCTGAACGGGTTTTTGTCCAAGGAGATGTTCTTCGCCGAAACCCTGCACGCCAACCTGCTGGGTTCTGCGGGGTGGATCCTGCCCGTCGCCGCCACCCTGGCCGGGGTGTTTTCGGTGGCCTACTCGGCCCGTTTCATCCATGACGTCTTCTTCAACGGCGAGCCCCGGGACCTCCCCAAATACCCGCCCCACGAGCCGCCGCGCTTCATGAAGATCCCCGTGGAGATCCTGGTGGGCCTCTGCCTGCTGGTGGGCATCCTGCCCGCCGTAACCGTGGGCCCCTTGCTCGCGGTTGCCGCGGCGAACGTGGTCGGCCAGGACCTGCCGCCATACAGCCTGGCCCTTTGGCACGGCTTCAACACCCCCCTGCTGATGAGCGTCGTGGCGCTGGGCGGGGGACTGGCGCTCTACGGCATGCGCCGGCGCCTCTTCGCCTGCCACGAAGCCATGGCGAGGCGACCCGACGCGGCGGCCGCCTTCCGTGCCGCAGAAGGGTTTCTCAGCCGGATCGCCGGCGACGCCCAGCGCCTCCTGGACAACGGATCCCTGCAACGCTCCGCGGGGCTGCTCCTGGCCGCCGCGGCCGCGGCGATGCTGGTTCCGTTGGCCCCCGGCGTCGCCGGCAGGCAGCTTCCCGGCACCCCGGTGGACACCCTGTCCCTGATCGGCCTAACGCTTCTGATGGCCGCCAGTCTGCTCACCGCGCTCTGGCACCGGCAGCCCCTGAAGGCCGTCATCGCGCTGAGCGTGGTGGGCCTGCTGGTTTCCCTGGCCTTCGTGCGCTTCTCGGCCCCTGACCTGGCCCTGACCCAGCTCTCCGTGGAGGTCGTGACCATCATGCTCCTGCTGCTGGCGCTTTTCTTTCTCCCGCAGCGCCACGCGTCCGAGGCTCCGCCCTGGCGCAAAGCGCGGGACCTGGCCCTGGCCTCGGCGACGGGCTGCGGGGTCGGCTTCGCGGCCTGGGGCATGCTGACCGGACCACACGCGTCCATCTCGGGCTTTTTCATGGATCAGAGCATACCCGGCGGCGGCGGGAAGAACGTGGTCAACGTCATCCTGGTGGACTTCCGGGGTTTCGACACCCTTGGGGAGATCACGGTCCTGGCGGTGGCCGCCATCGGCATTTTCGCCCTTCTCCACAAACTGCGGCTGCCCGTCCCGCAGGCCGACCAGAACGGCCGGCCCTGGGCCGAGGAGCGGCACCCGTTGATCCTCCTCCAGATGACGCGCTTTCTGCTGCCGCTGGCCCTGCTGGTGGCGGCCCACCTCTTCCTGCGCGGGCACAACGCCCCCGGCGGCGGCTTCATCGCCGGCCTGGTGGCGGCCGTGGCCCTGGTCCTGCAATACATGGCGAGCGGCATCACCTGGACCCAGAAGCAGTGGCGGCAGGCCTTCCACCCCCTGATCGCCACCGGCGTCCTCATGGCGGCGGCCACCGGCGTCGCAAGCCTCTTCCTGGGCCGGCCCTTTCTGACCTCGGCTTTCGGGCACGTTCACCTGCCGGTGATCGGGGAATTCGAGCTGGCCAGCGCCATGGTTTTCGACCTCGGCGTTTTTCTGACCGTGGTCGGCGTGATCCTGCTGATCCTCGCCAACCTCGGAAAATTGACACGGCGCAGCGGACGCGCCGGGAGGGACGCCTGATGGAAGCCCTGGCCGCAATTGCCGTTGCCGTGCTGACGGCCTGCGGGACCTATCTCGTCCTGCGCGCCAGAACCTTTGCCGTGGTCCTGGGGCTTTCGCTCCTGTCCTATGCGGTCAATCTCTTTCTTTTCTTCAGCGGGCGCCTGGTGACCGGCGCGCCCCCCCTGGCCGGTGGCGCCGGGCCAACGGCCGACCCCCTTCCCCAGGCCCTGGTGCTGACGGCCATCGTCATCGGCTTCGGCATGACCGCCTTCGTGGTCATCCTCGCCCTGCGGGCGCGGGGCGAACTCGGCAACGACCATGTCGACGGCAAGGGAGATGCCCCGTGAACCACCTGATCCTGGCCCCCCTGCTCCTGCCCCTGGCCGCCGGCATGATCAACCTGCAGCGCGTGCGCAGGGGTCTTGCGGCCCAGCGGTGCGTGTCGATCGTCTCCACGGCAGGGGTCCTGCTGAGCGCCATCCTGCTGACGGCCCGGGCGGCCACCGGCGAGATCGACATCTACGCTTTGGGGGGCTGGCCGGCGCCTTTCGGCATCGTACTGGTCCTCGACCGGCTGAGCGCCCTCATGCTCCTGGTCACGGCTCTGCTGGCCCTGGCCGCCCTGGTCCAGGCCTGCGCCGGCGACGACCGCTGCGGCAGGGATTTTCACGTCCTCTTTCCCATCCAGCTGCTGGGCGTCAACGGCGCCTTCCTGACGGGCGACCTCTTCAACCTCTTCGTCTTTTTCGAAATCCTGCTGATCGCCTCCTACTGTCTGGCCCTGCACGGCGCGGGTCCGGCACGGACGCGCGCCACCCTGCGCTACGTGGTCCTCAACCTCGTGGGCTCCAGCCTCTTTCTCGTCGCCCTTGGCGCCGTCTACGGGGCATGCGGCACCCTCAACATGGCCGACCTGGCCGGGGCCGTGGTGGGCGCCTCCCCCGGGCAGACCGCACTGCTGCGCGCCGCTTCGTTCCTGCTGCTGACCGTTTTCGGTCTCAAGGCCGCCGTGCTGCCGCTCATGACCTGGCTGCCGGGCCTGTACTCCGCCGCGCTGCCCTCCGTGGCCGCCCTCTTCGCCATCATGACCAAGGTCGGGGTCTACGCCGTCCTGCGCACCCAGTCCCTGATCTTCACCCCGGGCGGGCCGATTCCCGAGGCCGCCGGGTTGCTCCTGCCCCTGGCGCTGGCCACCGTGGTCTGGGGAACGTTGGGCATCCTGGGCGGCGAGCGCCTGCGGGAAATCCTGGCCCACCTGGTCATCGTCTCCGTGGGGACCCTGCTGGCCGGCATCGGCCTGTGGAACGCCGCCGGCATCGCCGCGGCCCTCTATTACATGCCCCACACCACCCTGGTCACCGGCGGCCTTTTCCTGCTCTCAGGCCACATCTCCCGCCAGCGCGGCCCCGCGGGCGACGTCCTGGGGCCCGGTCCGCCTCTCTCCCAGGCCGGCAGGCTGGGAACGGCCTTCCTGCTGGGGGGCATGGCCGTGGCCGGTCTGCCCCCATCCTCCGGCTTCATCGGCAAGCTCCTGCTCCTTCAGGCGGCCACCAGCGGCCAGGCCCCGTGGGTGTGGACCATCCTCCTGGCCGGCGGCCTGCTGGGCCTGTGGAGCCTGGCGCGCTGCGGCAGTTCGCTGTTCTGGAGAACCGAAGGGGTATCGATCCCCGGGACGCCCGTCTCCTGGAGCGGGCTTGCGCCGGCGCTGGCGCTTCTTTTGGCCGGCCTTGCCCTGGCGGTCCTGGCCGACCCGGTGGCCCGCTACGCCGGTGAAGCCGCCGCGCAGCTCATCAACCCCGAAGCCTACATCCAGGCCGTCCTGGAAGGGGGCAGGCCATGAAGACCTGGTTTCCACAGCCGACTTTCAGCCTGTTCCTGTGGCTCGTCTGGCTTCTGCTGGCCAACTCCGCCGCGCCGGGCCAGATGGTCCTCGGAGCGGTGCTGGCGGTAGGCCTGCCGCTTTTCACGGCGCGGTTTTGGCCCGACAGGCCGCGCATGGCCCGCCCGGTGGCGGTGGCGGCCTACATCGCCGTCTTTCTCTGGGATATCGTCATCGCCAACATCGCCGTGGCACTCCTGATCCTCGGCCCGGCGCGGCGGCTGCGTCCGGGTTTCATCCGTCTCCCGCTGGACCTCGGAAGCGATTTCGCCGTCACCGTGCTGGCCCACACCGTCTCGCTTACCCCCGGCACGGTCTCCTCCGGTCTGGCCCCCGACCGCAGCACCCTGCTCATCCACGTCCTGGACCTGGACGACGAGGCCAGGCTCGTTGCACGCATCAAGACACGCTACGAAGCCCCCCTGAAGGAGATCTTCTTATGCTGACCGTCGCCATCGCCGCGGCCTTCTTATGCATCGGCGCCGCCCTGGTGCTCAACTTCTGGAGGTTGTGCCGAGGCCCCGGCCTGCCCGACCGCATTCTGGCCCTCGACACCATGGCCATCAACACCATCGCCCTGCTGGTCCTCCTGGGCATCCAACAGGACCTGACGGAATTCTTCGAGGCGGCCCTGCTGATCGCCTTGGTGGGCTTCGTGGGCACCGTGGCCCTGTGCAAGTACCTCCTGCGCGGCGACATCATCGAATAGGAGCGGCCCATGACGTCAACCGTTCTTGAAGCGCTCATCTCCCTCTTCCTGCTGATCGGCGGAATTTTCGCCCTCATCGGCTCCATCGGCCTGGCCCGCCTGCCCGACCTCTTCACGCGGCTGCATGGACCCACCAAGGCCACCACCCTGGGCGTCGGCGGGATTCTGATCGCCTCGGCCCTGCATTTCAGCGGCCGCGGGGAAGGCCTGAGCCTCCACGAACTGCTCGTGACCCTCTTTCTCTTCGCCACCGCCCCGATCAGCGCCTACCTCATCGCCCGCGCCGCGCGGCACCTGAGCGACCCCCCCGACCCGCGGGACGGCCGCTAGCCACCTGAACGAAGTACGGCGCTGCACCTCTTTTGGTCCCCAAATTCGCAGGCGGCACAGGCAGGGGAGTCGCATTCGGGCAGGGCGCGCCGATCAGGGATCAGAAACGGGTCCAGGAGGCGGCGGGCCTGGGCCAATTTCCACCGGTCAACCCCCACCGTCTCGCCCTGGCCTTCCAGGGCCGCCACCACCGCTTCGGTGGCCACATTGCCCGTGGCCCCCGGGGCGAAAGGACACCCCCCAAGCCCACCGACGCTGGCGTCGAAGATCCGGATCCCCCGCGACCACGCGGCCACGACATTTTCGCACCCCCTGCCGTAGGTGTCGTGGAAATGAACGGCCACCCTGTCCGGCGAAACCTTTGGCAGCAGGAGATCGAGAAGCCTTTTGACCTCGTCCGGGGCGGCTTTGCCGATGGTGTCTGAAATCGACACCTCACTTACACCGATCTCAAAGAGCCGTTCGGCCACGGCGATCGCCGCCTGCGGCGGGATCCTGCCCTCGAAGGCGCACCAAAAGGCGGTGGAGACATACCCCCGCACCGGCAGGCCGGCGCGTTGTGCCCCCGCCACCAC
>JASFIY010000042.1:0-9014 GCA_050122415.1 Desulfobacteraceae bacterium | reverse complement strand
GTTTTCGCCTTGACTCGTGTCGTCTAGGCCGCTTCCTGCCGGGTTTTCG
Source organism: Desulfobacteraceae bacterium (assembly GCA_050122415.1). Taxonomy (GTDB): domain Bacteria; phylum Desulfobacterota; class Desulfobacteria; order Desulfobacterales; family JAABRJ01; genus JAABRJ01. The sequence continues at coordinate 8,965 of JASFIY010000042.1, read as the reverse complement.
GGCGGGGTGGCTTTGATTGCGCGTGAAGCTTGACTCCACACGGATGCGGCTTCAAAAAAAAACATCTGCCCATTTGAGGGTTAGATGTGCTTTGCATGGATGCTGCAAGATCAGTCTCAAGGCGATCGATTGTCTTTAAGGGTCTGATTATCTTTGATTTCCTGTGGATCTTGCCCCTTGCTGAAGATGCTGCGAGAATTTTTAATTTCTTACTATATAACTTTTAAAAAAAACAATCAAACAAAAATTCCATATTTTTTCGTAACCAACTATTTTTTTTCGTAAACAACCATCTTTTTCTGGGACCCCATGCCAGCCGACAGCGGTTTTGGGGTCATCAAACCAGTCGTTTGAACGCCTTTTCCAGAAAACGCACCGACCACTGGATCCAGGTGGGCCGGCCGTGGGGACAATGCGACGGGTTGTCGCAGGCGTCCAGCTGCGCGAGCAGGGATTGGAGCTGGGGGACGCTCAGGGCCTGATGGGCGCGGATCGCACCGTGGCAGGCGATGACCATCAGGCAGTCGTCCAGGGCGGCGGCGACATCCGGCGCCAGGCCGGTTTCGGCCATTTTTTCCACCAGCGCGGTGACCAGCGGCCGGATTTCACCGCCCGCCAGCATGGCCGGAACGGCCTTGACCGCGAAAGTGTTGCCGCCAAAAGGCTCGATCTCGAGGCCCAGCGCGGCCAGACGCGGCAGCAGCCCCTCGAGCAGCTGGGATTCCCGGAAGCCGAGCTCCACCGTCTCCGGCACCAGCAGCCTCTGGCTGGGCTGACTGGACCGGCCGGCGCTGCGCGCCTTGAGCGCTTCGAAGAAGATGCGCTCGTGGGCGGCGTGCTGGTCGATCAGGATCAGGCCCTGGGGTGATTCGCAGAGGATGTAGGTGTCGTGCAGCTGGCCGATCACCCGCAGGCTGCCGAAGCGCCGGGCCTGCCAGAGATCGGCCTGGCGAACCGGGGCCGCTGCAGCGCCCGCAGACGCGCTGGCCGCGGGGGACGTCAGGTCCGGCGGTGCACCGGGCGCGGGCTCGGAGGCTGCCGCAGGGGGCGGTTGGCCGAACGTCGGGCGGGGTTCGGCCACCGTTTTTTCCGCAGTCGGCGTTCCGTCGGCCGGGGGTGGGGGCTGCCGGACGGCGGGAGGGGCTGCGGTCGGCGGCTGCCAGCGGGGGGTATCGGCGCCTTGCAGGGCACGCGCCACGGCCGCCGCGATCACGTCGTGCACCGCTTTGGGCTGCGCAAAGCGGATCTCATGCTTGGTGGGGTGTACGTTGACATCCACCTGGTCGAAGGGGACGTTTAAAAACAGCACCCCCACCGGAAACTGACCTTTCATCAGACGCCCGCGAAACCCTTCGAAAAGAGCGTGCTGGACCACCCGGTCGCGCACGAAGCGCCCGTTGACATAGACGAAGATGCCCCGCGAGGTGGACCGCGTGACACGCGCGGAGGCCACCCAGCCGTGACCTTGGGCGTGGCCGTGGTCGAATTGGAAGGCCTGCAGGGCGGGCTGCAGTTCGCGGCCCAGAATGTCCGCCACCCGGTCCAGCGGGGCGGCCGCGGGGGGCCAGCTTTTGACCGTTTTGGCGTTGTGGGTCAGCTTGAACTGCACTTCGGGCCAGCCCATGGCGATATTGGCCACGGCGTCGGCGATATGGCCCATTTCGGTGGCCACCGTTTTGAGAAATTTGCGCCGCGCCGGGGTGTTGAAAAAAAGCTGGCGCACGCTGACCATGGTGCCGGGCGGCGCGCCGGTTTCGACCACCTTCTGGATGCGGCCGCCTTCCACCGTGATTTCGGTGGCCGTGTCGGCGTGGGCTTCGCGGCTGATCAGGGTGAAGCGCGAAACCGACGCGATGCTGGGCAGGGCCTCGCCGCGGAAGCCCAGCGAACGGATGGCGAAGAGGTCCTGGTCCTTGAAGATCTTGCTGGTGGCGTAGCGCTCGAGGGCCAGCAGGGCGTCGTCGCGGCTCATGCCGCTGCCGTCGTCCGCCACCCGGATCAGGGACCGGCCGCCCTGGCCGATCTCGATGCTCACCCGGCGGCTGCCGGCATCCAGCGAATTTTCCACCAGTTCCTTGACCACCGCGGCGGGCCGTTCGACCACCTCGCCGGCGGCGATTTTGTTGGACAGAATTTCGGGCAGGATCCGGATGCGTGCCATGGGGGTGAAGGCGGCCGGTCTTAGACCTTGGCCGAATCCGGTTTGGCGGTAAAAAAGCGCAGCAGGTATTCCGCCTCGGCGGGCGAGAGGTCGAATTTGGCGCCGGCCTTTTCAACCAGTTCGACCAGCGGGCGGCCGGGGGTTTCGCTGCGCTCGGCGGCGATCCATTTAACGGCTTTGCGGATTTGCTCACCTTGGGGCTGCAGACTCATGCGGGTCCTCTGGGGTTGCAGGTTTTTTTCAACCGCCCTCACTATAGTACCTCAAGCGGCCGGGCGCAAGCCGCCGGCCGCGGCCCGCCGTCAAAGGGGCGGCCGGCGGCGGTGATGATCGGTGGCCTGCTCGAAGTTGTAGGCCACCCGGAAGAGGCGGCCCTCCTTGAAATGCGGGCCCAGCAGCTGCAAACCGATGGGCAGGCCGGCCTCGGAAAAGCCGCAGGGGATCGACATGCCGGGGATTCCGGCGAGGTTGGCCGACAGGGTGAACATGTCGGAGAGGTACATGGTCAGGGGGTCGTCGATCTTCTCGCCGATTTTGAATGCCGGCGTCGGGGCCACCGGCGAGATCAGCACGTCGCAGTTTTTAAAGGCCGCCTCAAAATCCTTCCGGATGAGCGTGCGCACCTGGGAAGCCTTGCCGTAATAGGCGTCGTAGTAGCCGGCCGACAGGCAATAGGTCCCGATGATGATCCGGCGCTTGACCTCGCGGCCGAAACCCCGGGAGCGGGTGCTGCGGTACATCTCCATCAGATCGGTTTTGCCGGTGTCGCGGAAGCCGTATTTGACGCCGTCGTAGCGGGCCAGGTTGGAGCTGGCCTCGGATGGGGCGATGACGTAGTAGGCGGCCACGGCGTGGGCCGCGTGGGGCAGCGAGACATCCACGCATTCGGCGCCGAGGTCCCGGAGAACCGCCACGGCCTTTTCGACGGCGGCGGCCACTTCGGCGTCAAGCCCGGCGGCGGCCTGGTATTCGCGGGGGATTCCGACCGTGACGCCGCGCAGCCCCTTGTGCAGGAAAGCGGTGTAGTCCGGAACCGCTTCGGGCACCGCGGTGGCATCCCGGGGGTCGTGGCCCGCAATGGCGTTCAGCAGCAGGGCGGCGTCGCTGACGTCCTTGGCCAGCGGACCGATCTGGTCCAGCGAGGAGGCGAAGGCCACCAGGCCGTAGCGCGACACCCGGCCGTAGGTGGGCTTGAGGCCCACCACGCCGCAGTGCGCAGCCGGCTGCCGGATGGAGCCGCCGGTGTCCGAGCCCAGGGCGCCGAGGCACATCCCGGCCGCCACCGCGGCAGCCGATCCGCCGCTGGAGCCTCCGGGGATGCGGCTGAGATCCCAGGGGTTGTGGGTGGGGAAAAACCCGGAGTTTTCGTTGGAAGAGCCCATGGCAAACTCGTCCATGTTGAGCTTGCCCAGAAGGATCGCCCCGGCTGCTTTCAGCCGCCGGATCACCTCGGCGTCGTAAGGCGGAACGAAATTTTCCAGGATCCGGGAGGCGCAGGTGGTGCGCAGGCCGCGGGTGCAGATCAGGTCCTTGACGGCCAGCGGGATGCCGGTCAGCGGGCCGGCGGAGCCGTCGGCCAGGGCCTGGTCGGCCGTGCGGGCCTCGGCCAGGGCGCTGTCGGCGGCCACGGTGATAAAGGCCCTGACCCGCGGGTCGATCTCCGCGATGCGCGCCAACAGCGCCTCGGTCAAGGCCGTCGCCGTGATCTCGCGGCGCTCGAGGCGTTCCCGGGCTTGGTGGAGGGTGAGTTCGTGTAATTCCATGGCGTGTTCTTCTCTCCAGGGGTGTCTTGCAGGCCCGTTTGGGTGGCCGCGCCGCTCTCAGGTGATGACCTTGGGCACCAGGAAGCTGCCCTCTTCCTTGGCGGGGGCGTTGGCCAGGGCCGCCGCGTTCTCCAGGTGGGGCGTGGGGACGTCCTCGCGAAAGGCGTTGGTCAGGGAGATGGCGTGGGAGGTGGGGGCGACGCCGCTGGTGTCGACCCCCTTGAGGGTGTCCACGTAGGCCAGAATGTCGCCGATCTGAGCGGCGAAGGCCTCGATGGCGGCCTCCTCCAGTTCCAGGCGCGCCAGGGCGGCGACGTGCAGAATTTCTTCCTGGGTGATTTTCATTGAATGGCTCCCGTGTTTGCGAACGTTGCTCAGCGGCTGACCACCAGGCCGCCAAACTTTTCGTTTTTAAGCCGCTCCAGGACCGCCTGGGCGGCGGCGCGATCCTTGAAAACGCCCACCCGCACCCGGTGCCAGGAGCCCGAACCGGGAACCTGGGCGGTGACCCGGTAGGCGGCAAAGCCCTTGGCCTGGAGGCTCAGGACCAGGCGGGCGGCATCCGCCGGGTCCTTCAGGGAGGCCACCTGGATGGTCAGCCCACCGTCGCCGGCCGGCTGGGGCGCAGGCTGCGGTTTGGCCGGCGCCGCCGGGGGCGTTTTGGCCGCGGGCGCGGCCTTGACCGCACCTGGCGGGGATGGCGCGGTCCGGGTGGCCAGTTTGAGGCTTTTTTTGGTCCGAGTCGCTTCGCCACTGCCCGTGTCCGCGGCGCCTGCGGCCGCGGGTGGGGCTTTGGGGTTGGGCAGGGGCTCGTCGCCGGTTTTTTTGAGGGCCTCGTAAAAATCGAGGTTGGACCAGTCGCCGGCCGCCTCCTGGGTGAGAGCGGTGCGCTGCTGCTCTTCCGCCATCAGGCGACCCTTGAGTTCGGCCAGCTCGGTTTCCAGCTTGGCGATATCGAAGCGCAGCGGGGCCGTGCCCCGTCCGACCCAGACCCCTAAACCGAACATCCAGGCCGAGAGCGCCAAAAACCCCAGGATTTTCAAACCCAGGCTGCGGCCGGTGGCGGAGGTCGCCTTTTGCTTGCCGGTTGCCATCGCCGCCGGTTACATGCTCTCGGGGGCGGAAACCCCCAGCAGGTTCAACCCGTTGCGGATGACTTTCTGAACCGCCAGCACCAGGCTCAGGCGGGCCTGGGTCAGCGCCGGATCGTCGGTCAGCACGCGGTGCCGGTTGTAGTAGGCGTGAAAGGCGGCCGCAAGGCCCATCAGGAAGTAGGTGATGCGGTGGGGCTCCAAAAGCTGGGCGCTTTGCGCCACCACCTCCGGGTAGCGCGAAAGGGCCTTGAGCACCTGGATTTCCTCGGGGGCGGCGAGGGGCGCCAGCAAGGCCTCGGATGGGGGCTTCGCCGCGACGCCGTTTTCGGCGGCCTTGCGGCTGATGCTGGCGATCCTGGCGTGGACGTACTGCACGTAGTAAACCGGGTTGTCGTTGGTCTTCTGTTTGGCCAGCTCCAGGTCGAAATCCAGCGGGCTGTCGTAGTGGCGGGTCAGAAAGATGAAGCGCGCCGCGTCGCGGCCGACCTCCTCGATCACGTCGCGCAGGGTCACGAACTCCCCGGCGCGGGTGGACATGGCCACCGGCTGACCGGCGCGCAGCAGGTTGACCAGTTGCACCAGGATGACGTGGAACTGGTCGCGCCGCCGGCCGGAGGCCTCGATTGCCGCGGTCATGCGCGGCACGTAGCCGTGATGGTCGGCCCCCCAGACGTCGATCACCCGCTCGAAGCCGCGCCGGAACTTGTCATCGTGGTAGGAAATGTCCGAGGCGAAATAGGTCGTCAGGCCATTGTTGCGCACCACCACGCGGTCCTTCTCGTCGCCGTAGTCGGTGGTTTTGAACCACAGGGCGCCGTCCTTGGGATAGATCAGCCCGCTTTCGCGGAAGGTGGAAATGGTCTGGGCCACCTTGCCGCCGTCGTAGAGGGACTGTTCGCTGAACCAGCGGTCGAAGCCCACCCCGAAGGCATCGAGGTCCTCGCGGATACCGCTCAAGATGCGATCGGCGGCGTAGCGGGCGCAGATCGCGATGGCTTCGGCCGGCTCCAGGCGAAGGATGTCGGTTCGGCCGGCGTCGTGGACTTCGCGGGCCAACTCCCCAATGTAAGCGCCCTGGTAGCAGTCTTCGGGAAAGGCCTCCGGCGGGTCGCCGGCGTAGCGCTCGCGGTAGCGCAGATAGACGCTGCGGCCCAGGGTGTTGATCTGGCGCCCGGAGTCGTTGATGTAGTACTCCCGCTGGACGTCGTAGCCGCAGAAGGCCAGGATCCGGGCCACCGTGTCGCCCACCGCGGCCCCCCGGCCGTGGCCGACATGCAGGGGGCCGGTGGGGTTGGCGCTGACGAATTCCACCTGGACTTTTCGGCCGCGACCCTGCAGGGAGGCGCCGAAGCGGGTGTCCTCGCGGTGGATGGTCTGCACCACCGGCTGCCAGGCGGCCGGCGGGATGAAGAAATTGATGAAGCCCGGGCCGGCGATTTCGGTTTTGGCCAGCAGGCCCTCGCCGTCCTCCAGATGATCGATGATCGCCGCGGCGATTTTACGGGGCGCCATTTTCTGATGGGCGGCCATCACCATCGCCAGATTGGTGGAGAAGTCGCCGTGGCTCTCGAGCTTGGGCTCTTCGATGAGCACCTCGGGCAGTTGCTCCGAGGAAAGCGCCCCGCGCTCATGGGCGCGCCTGGCGGCCTGCAGCACCAGGCGTTGAATTTTTTGTTTCATTAAAAGCCCGCTCCTGTGATAATGAGCTTCTCTTAAAACGGGACGACCCGTTCTGGCCGGATCGTGTGCGGGCCGCCGGGTCGTTTGCGGTTGGCAAAAGAAGCCAATTCATAAAGAGTTTTGCTATCCAAGTCAAGATCCTTCGGCCCCGCCGCAGGGTCTTGGGCTTTCGTTCGGCCGGAACCCGGGCCCAGGGGGGCGCGCACCTGCGGGAGGAACCGATGCTGGTCAAAAACTGGATGAGTCGTGACGTGATCACCGTGGATGCCAACCAGTCTCTGCACGAGGCCATTCGCCTGACCAAGGAGAAACGGATCAACAGCCTGCCGGTGCTGGACCGCGGCAATCTCGTGGGCATCATCAGCGACCGGGACCTGAAGGAGGCGTCGGCGTCCGACGCCACCACCCTGGACGTCCACGAACTGATGTTCCTGATCTCCAAGATCAAGGTCCGCACCGTGATGACCCCCAACCCCATCACCGTGCTGCCGGACCACACCATCGAGGAGGCCGCGTCGGTGCTGCTGGAGCACCGCATCTCCAGCCTGCCGGTCTTGACCGTCGCCCGGCAGATGGTGGGCATCATCACCCGCTCGGACATGTTCAAGGTGATCATCTCCCTCACCGGGCTGGGCAAAAAAGGCATCCAGATGGCGCTGCGCCTCAGGGACGAAGACGGCGAGATCCAGCGCGTGCGCGAGGTGCTGCGGCGCTACGGCGTCCGGGTGATCAGCATCCTGAGCTCGGCCGAAGACCTCCCCGGCGGCTTCCGCAAAGTCTATTTCCGCTTCGAAAACCTCAACCGCGCGGACCTGCCCGAGCTGCTGGAGACGGTCAAATCCCAGGCGACGGTTCTCTATCTGGTGGATCACCGCGAGAACCAGCGGATGATTTTCGAAGACGCCTGAGCCGGCCTTCCCGCGGTTTGCCGCCGTTCCCGGCGCGCCAAGGAGAAAAAGGCGGCAAAAGTCGAAAACAAGACGGTTTCGCCAAAAGTTCAAGTTACGGCGCGCAAACCCCAAGGCGTGAGGCGTACTGATGTACGCCGCAGCGACTTCGAGATGCAGCGCAACGCAGAAATTGGCCTTTCTACGGAACTGTCAAGGAGGATTCATGCAACTCTTGCAAGACACCATCGGCGGGATCCAGGCGCCGGACCCTGCCGTTGCGGCTGCCGCCCGCGAGCGGCTGCGGCAGCAGGCCCGGCCCGCCGGCAGTCTCGGCCTGCTTGAAGACGTTGCAGTCCGCCTGGCGGGCATTTTCGGCACCCTGGACGTCCGCCTGAAGGAAAAAGTGGTGGTCACCTGTGCGGGCGACCACGGCATCTGCGCCGAGGGGGTCAGCCTGTTTCCCCAGGAGGTGACCCCCCAGATGGTCTACAATTTCTTGAACGGCGGTGCCTCGGTCAACGTTCTGGCCCGGCATGCCGGGGCCCGCGTGATGGTGGCCGACCTGGGCGTCGCCGCGGACTTCGATCCCGGCCTGGCCATGTTCCACAAGAAAGTCGGCCGCGGCACGGCCAATTTCGCCCTCGGGCCGGCCATGTCGCGGGACCAGGCGCTGCGCAGCATCGCGGCCGGAGTCGAGATCGTCGCGGAGCTGGCCTCGCAAAAGCCGCTGCACCTGCTGGGCACCGGCGACATGGGGATCGGCAACACCAGCCCCTCGACGGCCATCATCGCGGTCTTTTCGGGTCGTCCGGTGGCCGAGGTCGTCGATCGGGGTACGGGGGTCGACGACCAGGGGCTGCGGCGCAAGATCGCGGCCATCGAAAAAGGGCTGGCCGTCAACCGGCCGGACCCGGCCGATCCCCTGGGGGTCCTGGCGAAAGTCGGCGGGTTTGAAATCGGCGGGATCGCCGGGCTGATCATCGGGGCTGCGGCCCACCGCGTGCCGGTGGTCTGCGACGGCTTCATCTCCACCGCCGGCGCCCTGATCGCCTGCGCCCTGGCGCCCGCCGCGCGGGAGTACCTTTTTGCCAGCCACCTCTCGGTGGAGGCCGGCCATGGCGCCATGCTGGCCCACCTGGGCCTGGTGCCGCTCTTCGACCTCAAGTTCCGCCTGGGCGAGGGCACCGGCGCGGCCCTGGCCATGGAGCTGATCGACGCGGCCACCCGGGTGCTGGCCGATATTCGGACGTTTGAGGAGGTGGCCATTGCTGACGCCCAAAAAGGCTGAGGTTGCGCCAAAGGCCCCATTTCGGCGTTGCGCTGCGCCGCGTGGGGGCTGCGGCGTACCGGCGTACGCCTCGCCCCCCCGCGTCTTGC
>JASFIY010000041.1:0-9094 GCA_050122415.1 Desulfobacteraceae bacterium | reverse complement strand
CAGCAGCGCAAGGTCGAACTCGACGCCCGGGAGGAAGCCCTGACCATAAGGGAAAAAGAGATGGCGGCCCTCCAAAAAGAGGTCGAAAGCTTCCCCAAGCGCAGCGAGTCTGCGGTTCAGGCGGCCGTGGCGGAAGCCAGCGAGCGCATCACGCGGGCCTCCGAAAACGCCCAGGCGCTGATGCAAGCCCGCTTCGAGGGTGAAAAGAACGTCCTCCTGGGAAAAATCGAGGCCCTCGAAAAGCTGGTGGCTTCCCAGGCGGCGCAAATCAGCGATCTGTCCAAAAGAAACGAACAGGCCTACGAGAAGGTTCAAGATATCGCCAACCGGGCAGTCGCCGCCTCCCGCCGTGAAGGTTATCCGGCACCCGCCTACCATGCCGCCCCTGCGGCCCGCAACGACAGCCAGGGCTGACGGTTCCGCAAAAAGTTCCCTTTCTGCGTCGCGCTGCATCTCGAAGTCGCTGCGGCGTAAAGTGGTACGCCTCACGCCGCTGAGATTTGCGCGCCGTAACTTGGACTTTTTTTCGAAACCGGTTGTTTTCAACGGTTCATCAGGACTGCAAGATCAACCACGACCCGGGCTTTTTCCCAGTGAAACATCCGCGCCGCCCGGCCCACAGGCCCCGCCCGAGGCCAGACTGGGCCGGCGCGCCGCCCGCCGCCGTTTCGCCCCCGCTGAAGCCCGATTCAAGCCGGACGGTTATGATTTTCAAGGCCTCGGCCCGAAACCGGTTGATTCCTGATGTGTGCGTGCCTACTATGCGCTTGGTCCCCACCAGAAGCTCAGTGGGCACGGCTTCAGGCTTCAGCCGCGGCACGCAGCCCCGCGGGCTGAAGGCCGCTGGCGCCGCCCCGGCACGATCATCGCGGGACGTGACGCACCGCTTGCAAACCGCCGGGACCAGAGGGAGGCAGCCGCCATGACCTCCGACGACCGCAGCCAGGTTCTTCGTGAACCCCCGAGCGACCCCGTTGCCGCGATCGGCCCGACGGATGCGCAAGCCCCCACCCATTACGTGGGCATCGGCGCTTCGGCCGGCGGGTTGGAGGCCATCGAGGCCTTCATCAAAAACATGCCCCCCCAAATCGACCTGGCCTTCATCATCGTCCAGCACCTCTCCCCGGACTACAAGAGCCTGATGGCCGAGCTGCTCTCCAAGCGCACCCAAATGCCCGTCCACCGAGCGGAAAACGGCATGCGCGTCACCGCCGGGAGCGTCTACCTGATACCACCCAAAAAGCACCTGACCATCTTCCACGGCAAGCTGCTCCTCAGCGATCCCGAGCGGTCGCGCTCGGGGATTTTTCTGCCCATCGACATTTTTCTGCGCTCCCTGGCGGACGATCAGGGCGAGAAGGCCATCGGCATCATCTTGTCGGGCACCGGCAGCGACGGCATGCGGGGGGTGCGGGCGATCAAGGAATCCGGCGGCATGGTGATGGTCCAGGACGAGGCCAGCGCCAAGTTCGACGGCATGCCGCGCAGCGCCATATCCACCGGGCTGGCCGACTTCATCCTGCCGCCGGACGAAATGCCCCGGCAGCTGCTGCGGTTCGTCAAACACCCCGAGCAAACGCGCTCGGCGCGCTCCGACACCATCCTGACCGACGAGGACGGGCTGACGCGGATCTTCGCCCTTCTGCGGGATCGCCACAAGATCGACTTCACCTACTACAAGCCCTCGACGGTGGTGCGCCGGATCGAGCGCCGGATGACCATCAATCACATCAACGAGCTGCGCGACTACGTCAAATTCCTGGAGAGCTACCCCCGCGAGGTGACCATCCTCTACCGGGAATTGCTCATCGGGGTGACCAGCTTCTTTCGCGACCCGGAGGCCTTCGACCTGCTGGCCAGGCAATATCTGCCGGCCTTGCTGGAGCGGGCCCAAAACCCGCTGGTGCGCTTTTGGGTGGCCGGATGCTCCACCGGCGAGGAAGCCTACACCCTGGCGATGATCTGCCGGGAGGCCATGGAAAGCGCCGGCAAACAAATAGAGGTCAAGATCTTCGCCACCGACGTGGACAGCGATGCCGTCGTCCAGGCCGGCAACGGCATCTACCCCGAGAGCATCGCCGCGGATCTGGCGCCCGCCTATCTCTCCAAGTACTTCATCCGCCGCGACGATTCCTTCCAGATCGCCCGCAACATCCGTGAGATGGTGGTCTTCGCCCAGCACAACCTGATCAAGGACCCGCCCTTCACCAATATCGATCTGGTCACCTGCCGCAACCTGCTGATCTACCTCCAGCCCGTGCTGCAGCGCAAGGTGCTGGAGTATTTCAATTTTTCCCTCAACGCAGAGGGGCTCCTGCTTTTGGGGCACAGCGAAACCCTCGGGGAGTTGGGGGACTGCTTCGACCCGCTCAGCCACAAATGGAAGCTCTACCGCTCCAAGGGCAAAAGCAAAGAACCCAGCCCGGAGCTGGAGATATCCAAGGCCCGTTTCAGCCCCGGGCGGCTGCTGCGCCCCCATTTTCTGGGCCCCCCCAAACCCATGCGGCTCCACGAGGAGGAGCGCATTCTGGACCGCCTGCTGGACGCCCTGGCGGAGGACTTCGTTCCCCTGACCATGGTGGTCAACGATGGGCTGGAGCTGCTGCACGTGCTGGGCGATGCCGGCGGCATTCTGGGCTACCCTTCCGGCCGGGTGGTCAACAACATTGCGCGGATCGCCGTCAAAGAGCTCCGCATCCCGCTCTCCACCGGCATCCAAAAGGCGTTCAAGCGCAAAGAGGAGGTCCGCTACACCAATATCCGCCTCCGCCAGCCCCAGGGAACCCGGGTGCTGAACATGCGCATCAAGCCCTTTCACCAGAAGAAGGGCCAGGAGCCCCTGGCGGCGGTCTTCATCGAGGATGCCGACGGCGGCGGCGCCTGCGTCCCCGCCGACACCCCCGCCTACGACGTGGACAAGGAGGCCGCCCAGCGCATTCAGGACCTGGAACAGGAGCTGCAATTCACCCGCGAAAACCTCCAGGCCACCATCGAGGAGCTGGAAACCTCCAACGAGGAGCTGCAGGCCACCAACGAGGAGCTGCTGGCCAGCAACGAGGAGCTCCAGAGCACCAACGAGGAGCTGCAGTCGGTCAACGAGGAGCTGCACACCGTCAACACCGAGCACCAGCGCAAGATCATGGAGTTGACCGAACTGAACAACGACATCCGCAACCTCATGGCCGGCACGGGTGTGGAGACCCTGTTTCTGGACGAAAACCTTGAGGTCCGAAAATTCACCCCCCGGATCTCCAGGCTGTTCAACCTAACCGAGGGCGACGTCGGCCGCCGGCTTTCACAGGTGTCCCACCGCCTGGCCGACGTCGACCTGCCGCGGCTGATCGAAACGGTCCAGCACAACGATCAGCGGCTGGAGAAGGAAGTCCAGACCACCGACGGGCAGTGGTTTTTGATGCGGCTCATGCCCTACCTGATCGGGACCGAATCTTTTTCCGGGTGGGTGATGACCTTCATCGATATCGACGCCCTCAAGAAATCCCAGCTTTCCCTGCGGGCCTCCGAAAACGCGCTCAGCGAGAGCGAGTCCAAATTCCGGCTGCTGGCCGAAAACATCCAGGACGTGTTTTGGATGCGGACGCCGGACCTCAGCCGGACGGTGTATGTCAGCCCGGCCTACGAAAAGATCTGGGGCCGAAGCCTCCAGGACATCTACGCGGACCCCCGCGCCTTCATCCAGGCGATCCATCCCGATGACCGCGGCCGGGTATTCGAGGAACTGGGCCGGCACAGCCAGGGGGTCTGGGATGTGGAGTACCGCATCCAAAAACCCGACCGGGGCGTCAGCTGGATCCACGATCGCGGTTTTCCGATCACCGACGACCGGGGCCGCCTGGCGATGATGTGCGGTTTCGCCAGCGACGTCACCGTCCGCAAAACCAGAGAAGAGGTCTGCCTGGCCAGCGTCTCGCGGTTCAAGAGCACCTTTGAGGCGACGGGCATGGGCATCGCCCTGATCGACAGCCGGGGGCGGACGCTGGAAAGCAACCCCAGCCTGCAGACGATGCTGGGCTACAGCGGCGCCGAATTGCGGCGCATGCCCTTCGAGGCCTTGAGCCACCCGGAGGACAGGGACGCCGCCAGCGCGTTCAATCAGGCAGTCGGCGCCGGGGCGCGGGACTTTTACCAGCTGCACAAGCGCCTGGTGCGCCAGGATGGCACGCCGCTTTCGGTCAACCTGACCCTGATCGCCCTCCGCGATGGAACCGGCAACCCGGTCTATGCGATTGCGCTGGTGGAACCGTCCCCCGAGCCGCTGCCGGACCGGCCTGAGCCTGTCTGAAACCCGGCCGCTGGGGTGTTGGGAAGGCGAAAAACCCGGGCACCAACCCAGGAGGTGGATCCCATGAGTGCTGAAAAAGAATTTGACCGGAGGCTGGAGGACCTGCGCCGCAAAGCCGAAGCGCGCCTGGTCGGTTCGCGCTTCGATGAGGCCTTTACAGCAGGCGGGCGCATGCAGCGGCTGCTGCACGACCTGCATGTGCACCAGATCGAACTGGAACTGCAGAACGAGGAGTTGCGGGCGGCCCAGCGTGAACTCCAGCACTCGCGCGACCGCTACCTGGAGCTCTACCACAACGCCCCGGTGGGCTACGTGGTCACCGATTCGGCCGGGATGATCCTGCAGGCCAACCAAACCTTCGGCCATCTGCTGGATCAGGACCCCGCCGGCGTGCTGCGCAAACCCCTGGCCGGCATGATCCATGCGGACGATCGGGCGGTTTTTTTATCCCGCTTCCGGGCCTTTTACAACAACCCCCTGAACAAGCGCCTGGAAGTCCGGATGACCCGCAAAGACCTCAGCGTGGTGCACACCCAGTTGGCCGGGCGTCGAATCGCCACGCCCGGCGACTCGGTCCCGGAAGATGATCCGCCCGGGCGCCTCCTGCTCACCATCAGCGACATCACCGCACAAAAACTGGCCGAACGGGCCATCATCCGTGCCAAAACGCAGTGGGAGCAGACCTTCGACGCCGTGCCCGACCTGATCGCGATCATCAACGAGAGGTCCGATATCGTCCGGGTCAACCGGGCCCTGGCCCGGCGCCTGGGCCTCACCCCCCAGGCGTGCGTCGGCCGCAAGTGCTATCATGTGCTCCACGAGCGCGGGGAGCGCCCCGACGGCTGCCCCCACCAGCGTTTGCTGGCCGACGGCCAACCCGGTAAAACGGAGACCTTCAACCGCAAACTGGGCGGCCATTTCATCACCACGGCGGCACCGTTTAATACCGACGATGAGGGGGCCCGCTGGTGCATTCACATTTCCCACGATATCACCGACCGCAAGCGGGTGGAACGGGAGCTGCTGAAATCGCGCAATCTGGAATCGATCGGCACCCTGGCCGGCGGCATGGCCCATGATTTCAACAATATCCTGACGGCCCTGGTGGGCAATATCGAAATGCTGAAACTCCATCTGGTGAAAAACGAAAAGACCCGGCCCTTCTTGGATGGCGCCATGGAGGCCACGTTCAAGGTCAAAGAGCTGGCCAACCGGCTGTTGACCTTTGCGGAAGGGGGCGCGCCGTACACGCAGCCCATCGCCATCGACCGGCTTCTGGAAGAGACCGCCCAACTGAGCCTGAGCGGCTCCAACGTGACCTATGAACTCCAGTTGGACGGGCACCTGACGCCGCTGATCGTTGATGAGGTTCAAGTCAAATCGGCGCTTCAGAATATCATCCAAAACGCCCGGGAGGCCATGCCCGGCGGGGGCAGACTGCTGCTCAAGGCCCGCAATGTGACCCTTGCTCCGGAAAGCGAGCCCTTGATGGCGCCGGGGACCTATGTCAAAATAGAAATTCGTGATCAGGGCTGCGGCATCCGCGCCGCTCATTTGGACAAAATCTTCGACCCCTATTTCACCACCAAGCAGATGGGGTCGCAGAAAGGAATGGGCCTGGGCTTGGCCATCAGCCATTCCATCATCCGCAAGCACCACGGCCATATCGCCGTTGGCTCCACCGAGGGGCAGGGCACCCGGGTGACCATCCACCTGCCGGTGAACGGTCGCCCTCGCCCAAGCTCCTTTGGAAGGGATGCTGTTTTAAGCGGGCCAGATTCCGCCGGGCGCGCCGCAGCCTCCGGCCGCAGCAGGTGAGGGCCGTGCCAAGCGGGTTGCGGCGACCCTGAAATGCCGTGCAGCCATTAGATTCGTGCGGAACCGTCATAAATGACAGTTCCGTAAAAATGCCAATTTCTGCGTTGCGCCGCATCTCGAAGTCGCTGCGGCCTACATAAGTACGCCTCACTCCCCGAGATTTGCGCGCCGCAACTTGGCCTTTTTACAAAACTGTCTGGTTATTTACTTTTTACCGCTTCATCAAAAATAAAGGAGACGATCATGCCATCCCCCCCGTCCGACCAGCAGGTCAAAAAAGATGAACTGCGCTGCCCGGAGTGCCGGGCCGTCTTGAAAAAACGAAAAACCCGCCAGCCGGATGAATGCGAAATGGTTTGCGGCGGCTGCGGCCAGACATTCGACGTCTGCGATCTGGAAACGGTGGAAAAGCTAAAAGAGTAGAACCTTCGCGGCTGCGGCCGCAAGCGGTTGCCTGGGGCGGGTGCCGAGCGCGGCGCCAAACGTACGGGCAGCCAAACTGCAGCGGGGGAGGCGTCGGGGTCTGAGCCTGCCCCAAGTTCCGCGATGGTGAGGGTTTTCTTCGGGTCTGCGCATGCTGCTTCAAAAAAAGTTTCAGAAAGCGGTGTCCATCCTCGGCCGGATGAGGCCGAACGAGGTGCTGCAGCTAAAAAAAATCTGCCGGGGGATTCAGGCTTCCGAAGAGCGCCTGTTGGCGGCATCCACCGAACTGATCCAGGGCTGCACCCAATCCTGCGGGGGGCTGTGCTGCCGCAATCTGAAAAGCGGCCAGATCATCGACCTCTATGACTTCGTCTTTATCCTGACGGCCGCGCCTGCCATGAAGCCCCGGATCCGAAAGCGGGTGGGCCATCAGCCCCTGGATTTCACCGCCGACTGCGTCTTTCTGGAACACGGCGTGGGTCCCTGCATCTTTCCGTTCAACACCCGCCCCGAGGTCTGCATCACCTCTTTTTGCGGCCGCGAGGAGCAAATCGGCGCCGAAATCCGCGAGGTCACCCGGCGCTTTGCCGCCCTGCGGCGTTTTGTGCTGTTTCAAAAACCGCGTCGCCTGCAACGCCGCCTGCAGCGCTTGATCCCGGGGCGCCGTCCGCCGGGGGGTTAAAATACCCGGTGCGGCAGACTTTCCATCCGGCCGGCGGGGGTGATCTCGATATAGTCCAGTTTACGCTGCAGTTCGCGGATGGTGGCCGCCCCGCCGTAGGTCAGACCGGAGCGCAGACCGCCGACGATATCGGCCACGATCCGTTCTTCGTCCTCGCGGTAGGGCACTTCGGTGGCGATCCCCTCGGCTGTTTTCCACTCGGCGATACCGCCGTGAAAATCTCTTTGGACCTCGCGGCTGGCCATGCCCCGATAGCATTTCACCCGGCACGCCTCACCGCCGGCGCCCCGCCGGGTGATGACGGTCCCCGGCGTCGGCCGGGTGCCGGCGAGCATACTGCCCACCATGACGAAATCCGCCCCGAAGGCCAAGGCCTTGACGATGTCGCCCGGGTAGCGTACGCCGCCGTCGGCGACCACCGAACGATCCACCCGGGCGCAGTTCTTGATCGCCGTCAAATTGGGGACCCCGAAACCGGTCTTGATCCGCGTGGTGCAGACCGAACCGCCGCCGATCCCGACCTTGATGATGTCGGCGCTGCAGGAGGCCAGGTAATCGGCGCCGGCGTAGGTCGCCACGTTGCCCGCCATGATGCAGGCGCCGTCTCCGAGGATTTCGCGGATTTGCTTCAGGGTCCGGCCCACGTATTTGGCGTGGCCGTGGGCCACATCCACACAGAAGAAGCTCGCACCGGCATCCCTGAGGGCCTCGGCCCGCTCAAGTTCCTTGGGGCTGCAGCCCAGCGAGACAAAGGCCGGGTAGCGGCAGCTTTTAAACATGGCCACGTTTTCCTCCACCGCCATAAAGCGGTGCAGCACCCCGATCCCGCCCTTGGCACCGATGAAATTGGCCATATCCGCCCCGGTGATGGTGTCCATATTGGCGGTCATCAGGGGCAGGTCCAAGGCCAGCTTGCCGGTTCTGCAGCGGATCGAAATATCGACCACTTTGCGCGACTCCCAGTGGTTGTAGGATGGCACCAGCAGAATATCGTCATAGGTGAAGGCTTTCATGGCCGCTCCTCTCCGAATTTAACCGTCTCATTTTTTTTTGCCCACGGGCGAACCCCCTATCACAGATGAGGACCTCATCGCCACGCTTTTCCGGTCCCGGCGAAAAACGGACGGTTGATCAACGGCCGCCCGCCCCCCGAATTTCCTCCCGCAGCCCTAAGCTTTTCGCTGCAGTGCACCGATAATATCCCCAACCGTGGCCGGCTCAAAACCGGAGCAGCCCCTGACGTCCCGCACAACGGCAATTTCCGGATCGCGCTGCGGCGCCCTGCACAGCGCCCCGGGGCACGGGATTTGCCGGCTGCGGCGCGGCCCCTGGCATGAAACCGCCTGGTTCTTAACCCTCACCCGCTTCGTCAACTTTTGATGTGGAGGAATTCCGAACATGAGAAAGCGTTCACTGGGATTTAAACTGGCCACCGGCGGCATCGCGCTGGTTCTCATGCCCCTGCTGGTGGTCGGGTTGTTTTCCGTCGGCCGGTCCACCGAGGCCCTGACGGCCCTGTCCCAGGGGCAGGCCGAGCTCACCGCCCGCAACCTGGCCACCATGGTGGACCTGGTGCTCTCCGAGGAGATCAAACTGGCCCGCGAGATGGCGGTGGACCGCACCAGCATCCGAGCGGCCCAGGCGGTTTCAACAACCGGCAGGGCCAGCGCCGGTGAGGCGATCGCGGCACTGGACCAAAAACTTTCGGCTGCGATGAAACAAATCGGGAAAGACTACGAGGCCTTTATCGCCACCGACACCCGGGGCGTGATCTTTGCCGACAGCCAGGGCGGAAGCTACAAAGGCACCGACATCTCCGAGCGGGACTACTTCAAAAGAGCCGTGGCCGGCCAGAATGCGGTTTCCGACCC